>JBEQCD010000026.1:0-30787 GCA_041639515.1 Hydrogenophilales bacterium
AGGAAAAACCCGAGGATTTCGTGATTGCCACCGGCGTGCAGTACAGCGTGCGCGACTTCGTCAACGCCGCCGCCAAGGAACTGGGCATGACCATCCGCTGGGAAGGGCAGGGCGTCGACGAGAAGGGCTATCTGCTCCCCTCGCCCTCGGGGAGAGGGGCTGGGGGTGAGGGCGCTGCCGGTAAATGCATCGTCGCCGTCGACCCGCGCTACTTCCGCCCCACCGAAGTGGAAACCCTGCTGGGTGACCCGGCCAAGGCCAAGGCCAAACTCGGCTGGACGCCGAAAATCACCTTCGACGAACTCGTTGCCGAAATGGTGCGCGAAGACCTGAAAGCCGCCGAGCGCGACGAGCTGGTGAAGAAGCACGGCTACAAGGCCATGGATTATCATGAGTAAAAGCGTGTCTTCAACCCGGACGGAGGCGTCTGATGAGCCTCTGAACAGGCTCAAGACACTGCTTGCGGCCACTGCCGTGCTGGATTTTGCCGTGCTGGTCGGCAGCCGCGCGGACAACAGCGCAGGCCCCGACAGCGATTGGGATATCGCCCTGCAGTGGCGCAGGGCAGAGCCCTGGATGCATATCGTGGGCGAGCAGGAAACCCTACGCAGGGCGATCGCGGAAACGCTGAACGTGACGCCTGATCGCGTCGACCTGATCGACCTGCCGCGCGCGAATCTGGCCATGCGCGCCAACGCGGCGGAAAATGGCCGCGTGCTCAAGGGTGAAGACACGCTCGAATGGGCGCACTTTCTCACGCGCACCTGGCGTGAGCTGGAAGACTTCTATTGGGAACAGTCCCATGCGTCTTGATCTGTACCAGGCAGAAACTGCACGCATCGCAAGCGCGCAATCTGCCTTGCTTGCAGTAGCCAAACAACGCCTTGTCGACGGGCTTGCCCTCAGCCCGCTGGAACAAAGTGGCGTGCTGCACGCCTTGCAGATACTGATCGAGAATGCCATCGGTAAAGCCAAGCAACGCCTCAAGGCGCATGACGAAGCCGTGCCGGT
This sequence comes from Hydrogenophilales bacterium, assembly GCA_041639515.1. Classification (GTDB taxonomy): domain Bacteria; phylum Pseudomonadota; class Gammaproteobacteria; order Burkholderiales; family Thiobacillaceae; genus Thiobacillus. Next base: position 1,012 of record JBEQCD010000026.1, read on the forward strand.
TTCAGCATACGATGCCTTCGCCGCACTGGCACGACGCGGGGCACTTCCCCAGGATCAACTCCCGGCCTGGAACGCGATCATTGGCCTGCGTAAGCGGATTGTTCATGACTACATGAACATCGACATGCAGCGGGTCCAGGAACTGGTTGCCCAGGGACGCCATGAATTTGTAACGGAATTTTTGCTGAAGCCTGTTTGATGATGAACGGGTCAGCGGAGGCACTTATGGACTTGAATAATCGCATTCGTCAGGTATTGAATCAGCATGGCGGTACCCGCCTGGCGATTCTGTTTGGATCGCTGGCTGCGGGACGCGCAACCCCCGAGAGCGATCTTGATCTGGCCGTGCTGATGGAAGCCCCGCTGTCCGCTGAAACCAGGATGACTTTGATTGGCGAACTGTCGCAAGCAACCGGGCGTCCGGTGGACCTGATCGACCTGCGTACGACGGGTGTGTCCGTACTGGGGCAAATACTCAAACATGGCGTTCGCCTGTTTGGCAGCGATGGCGACTATGCCGAGCTGATCAAGCGGCATCTGTTTGAAGAGGCCGATTTCATGCCCTATCGCAGAAGGATACTGACCGAGCGGAGGCAGGCGTGGATCGGGACGTAATCGAGCAGAAAATCGAATCGCTGCGCCGCTGTGTAGCGCGGGTTCGCCAGAAGTGCCCGGCCACGGCCGATGCCCTGGCGAATGATGTCGATGCCCAGGACATTCTCACGCTGAATCTGACCCGCGCGGTTCAGCTTTGTGTGGACATCGGTGCGCACCTGATTGCCGCAAGGGACAACCCCGCTCCGGATACCATGGGGCAAACGTTCGATGTGCTGGCAGCGCTCGGGTCGATATCCCCTGAACTTGCCACGCGCATGAAAAAAGCCGTCGGCTTTCGGAATATCGCTGTCCACAACTATGAAGCCATCGACTGGCAGATTGCTCACGCAATCGCCACACGGCATATGGAAGATTTCACCGCCTTTGCAGGCGCTATCGCCGACGCTACTGGAATTTGAGTCCTGCCGGAATGAAACCCACTGACAAAATCTACATAGCCGGCCATCGAGGCCTTGTTGGCTCTGCTTGATACTTTCGACTTGAATCTTTTTTCGAATGAACAGAGAAACCGAAATCCGCAACATGATCGCCGAGGTGATGCAGCGCAATGCCGAGCGTTTGCGCGGCCATCGCGTGTTCCTGTTCGGGTCGCGCGCAAGCGGCGATGCGGGCCCGCATTCGGATTTTGATATTGGCGTGGTGGGCGATGCGCCGCTCCCGCTGAAGGATTTTTTTTCCATCGAGGACCAGCTCGACGATTTGCCCACGCTCTACAAGATCGACTGGGTGGACTTCAATCGGGCATCGCCGCGCTTTCGCGAGCGTGCCATGCAGCAGACGGAGAAGATCGATGGCTGATGCACGATGGATCGTCGACGATTTTTCTGCCGCGTTGGCGCAGTTGCGCGATGCCCTGAATGAGCCCGTCCATTCCAACCTGATCAAGGCGGGCTGCATCCAGTATTTCGAGTTTGGATTTGAACTGGGCTGGAAGGCATGCAAGATCGTCTCGGCCGAGCAGGGCTTGCCCGACTGCCTGTCCCCCAAGGCGTGCCTGCGGCAGGCATTTACCCAGGGTTGGATCGAGGACGAGGCAGTCTGGCTGGAAATGCTGGATGCGCGCAATCGCATGGCGCATACCTACGATGCGCGCAAAGCGCTGGAAATCTACGACGCCCTGCCGCGCTTTCATGCCGCATTGCAGGCATTGTTGAATACCCTGCAATCCCAGGTTCGAGCATGACAAGCGGACAAAAACCTGAATCTTGTAACTTGAGACTTCCAACTTGAAACGCGATTCCAAAATCTACATTGCCGGCCATCGCGGCCTCGTCGGCTCCGCCCTCATGCGTCGCCTTTCTCTCCCCTCTCCCTCGGGGAGAGGGGCTGGGGGTGAGGGCGCCAATCCCCCCTCTCCCGTGAAGGGAGGGGGGCCGGGGGAGGGGGTGAACGGGGGTGAAGTTCACACCCACATCCTCACCCGCACCCACGCCGAACTCGACCTCACCAGCCAAGCCGCAGTCGAAGAATTCTTCACGGCCGAGAAACCCGACTACGTCTTCCTCGCCGCCGCCAAAGTCGGCGGCATCCACGCCAACAACACCTACCCGGCCGAGTTCATCCGCGACAACCTCGCGATCCAGACCAACATCATCCACGCTGCCTACAAAACCGGCGTGAAGCGCCTGCTGTTCCTGGGTTCCAGCTGCATCTACCCCAAGCTGGCTCCGCAGCCCATGCAGGAAGAACACCTGCTCACCAGCGAGCTGGAGCCCACCAACCGCCCCTACGCGCTCGCCAAGATTGCCGGCATTGAAATGTGCTGGGCCTACAACCGGCAGTACGGCACGCAATACCTGGCCGTGATGCCCACCAACCTGTACGGCCCCGGCGACAACTACCATCCGGAAAACTCCCACGTCATCCCCGCGCTCATCCGTCGCTTTCACGAAGCCAAGCTGGCCAATGCGCCGAGCGTGACCGTGTGGGGCACCGGCACCCCCAAGCGCGAATTCCTCTACAGCGAAGACATGGCCGACGCCTGCGTCTACCTGATGAACCTGCCGGACGAAAAATTCGTGCCGCTGCTGGGGCAGGACCGCAACGACGGCCTGGCCCCGCTGATGAACATTGGCGTGGGGCACGACATCACCATCCGCGAGCTGGCCGAAACCGTGGCCGCTGCCGTGGGCTACCAGGGCAAGCTGGAATTCGACGCCAACAAACCCGACGGCACCCCGCGCAAGCTGATGAACGTGGGGCGGTTGAATGCCATGGGGTGGACGGCCAAGATGGGTATGCGCGAGGGGTTGGCGGTGGCGTATCGGGATTTTCTCTCCAGAACTTGAGCGAGCCATGAACCCGAAAGCGCCAGCGATGACGCCCTATTTCCAGAACGATGTTCTGGCCAAGCGTCCGTACATTCGTATCGAATGGTGTCTGAATGCAATCGAGCACCCCGTATTGACAGAAACCCAGCCGGACGGCCGGATTCGTCACTGGGTGTATGTGGAAGAACTGGGCAAATACCTGCGCGTTGTAACCCTGCCCGACGGCATCACCCTGAATAATGCCTTTCCAGACAGGAGGTTTGCACCATGAGATTGTCCTACGACCCCGAAACCGATTCGCTCTACATTCATCTGGTGGAGCGCCCGAGCACCGACAGCGACGAAGTCGCCGACGGTGTGGTGCTCGACTTTGACGAAGCCGGTGGCATTGTCGGAATCGACGTTCAACATGCCAGCCAGCATGCTGATATCACACGGCTACTGGTGAGCCGGCTGCCATTCAAGGAACTGGAGGCGGCATGAGCTTGACCGTAGGTCGGCAATACCTTGCCGACACCTCCGCACACCACCAACCGCTGGCAGTGGCGTATCGGGGTTTTCATGCTGCATATGCCAAACCCTAGGCGACAAATGCCATGAAGTACGAAACCCTCCGCAACGGCCTCGCCAATTTTATGGGCGGCTTGTTGCCTGCGGTTGTCACCCTGCTCACCACCCCCTATGTGGTCAACACGCTGGGGGCAGACAGCTACGGCGCGCTCACCCTCATCACGGCAATCATTGGCTACTTTGCCATCATCGACCTGAATATCACCGCAGGCTCGGTCAAATACGTGGCAGAGCATCACGCCACCGGCAACACCCGCCTGCGCAACCAGACCATGACTGGCGGGTTTGCACTCTATGTGCTGATTGGCGTGGTGGGGTGTGTACTGGTCCTTCTGTTTTCCGACACCCTCGTGCATCGTGTGTTTGCCATCCCGCAAGACCTTCGAACCGAAGTCGGGGTGGCATTGGGCATTGCCGCATTCGGCTTTTTGTTCGGCCAGATGCAGATGTATCTCAACAGCGTGCCACAGGCGATCCGCCGCTATGACCAGTCTGCGGCAGCCGAATCCTTCTTTGGCATGCTTGCGCCGCTGACCACGGTGTTTGTGCTGTGGCTGGGCTACGGTCTGGTGGAAGTGGTGGCCGTGCGCGTGGTTGCCAGCGTGCTCAACATTGGCGTACTGGCCTGGATGATCCGTCGCCTGTTGCCGGATGCGGCCTTTGAACTGCCCAGCAAGGCAACGCTGTCAGCACTGGGAAAATTCAGCGGGTTTGCCTACCTGAGCCGGCTTGCCACCGTGGCCTACACACAGGGAGACAAACTGATCCTGGGCGCGCTCACATCCCTGAGTGCACTCACCTACTACGCCGTGCCCTTCATGCTGGTCAATCGGGTGTTCTCGCTGACCTACCGGCTGGGGGGCGTGATGTTCCCCGTTGCCAGCGCATTGGCCGCAAAACAGGAGACCGAGCGCCTGCGCGAGTTGTACCTGTATGCCGCGCGTTATGTCTTCTTTCTCAACTGCGCCTTGGCGGTGCTGCTCATCACCCTGGCGCATGAAATCCTGCTGTACTGGATTGGGCCTGCCATGGCGGAGAACGGAACGCAGGTGCTGCTACTGATTACCCTTGCCTCGTTGCTTGATTCACTGACCAACGCGCCTTCACTGGTCAACGATGGTCTCGGCAAGCCACACATCACCGGGGGATTCGCCATCAGTCGTGCCTTACTGGGTGTGAGCCTCACACTTTTACTGGTTGCCCAGCAGGGCGTCATCGGCGCAGCCTACGCACAGGTAGCCACTGCCGTGGTCATGGTCAGTTTTTTCCTTGTCTACGTGCATGGCCGTAGCGTGCCGGTTTCCCTGCGGGATTATTTGCAGGTGGTTGTGCTACCTGTGTGGCCACTGATACTGGGTACGCTCGTGTACTGGTTGGCCATGCGGGGCCATGCCCCGCTTTCCTGGGTGCAGGTAGGGGGCGTGCTTGCCATTGAGGGAGGGCTGCTGCTGGTGTTTGCCTGGCTGTTTGTTTTTCGGGCACAGGATCGTATTGCCTTGCTTGCGCGCTTGCGCCGTTCCCGGCCGGGGATGTCTTCATGAAGATTTTGCTGGTCAGCGAAGACCTGCCGGTTGCCCAGTTGGGCGGCGCAGGCAAACACGCCGTGCTGCTCGGGAATACCCTGCTCGACTCCGGCCATCACGTTGAAATGCTGGGACGCCTCCGCGCGCCCGGCGTGGAGGGCAACAACGGTTTCAACGGTGTGCTGCACGCCGACATCAACCTTGCAGGCACCGGCTGGAAAGAGCACGCAATGGGCGTATTCAACCCGCTGCGCAGACTCCATATGGCACGCCGAATCTGGCAGGCCATCCAGCGTCGCGGGCTGGATTGGGACGTGATTCACTACCACGGCCATTACCCCATGCTCGGCGCACTGGTTCCTGCGCATGTCAATTTCGTTCATACCCTGCACGACCAGGGGTCGGAGTGCATTACCAAAGTCCGCTTCCGCAACGATCAGCCCTGCGTCGAACGTGATCCTGCCGCCTGCGCCGTCTGCGCCACGCCGCACCCCAATCCGCTGCAAACCTATGTCAGTGCGCAAGCCGTGCGTTCCCTGCGCAAACAGGCGCGCACTGCATTCACCCGTCATCAGGCCATTTTCGTGTCGCGGTTTCTCGAAACGCGTTTTCGAGAGGTGATCGGGCCTGCGCCCCTGCGTGCCCATGTCATCCATAACTTCATCGACGCTGCGGACATGCAGCAGCAGCTTCAGGCAGCGATGGACGAACCACCCGTGTCCATCCGCCCGCGTATCTTTCTTGCCGGGCGAGTGGACGCAGCCAAGGGCTTCGCGGTCTTTCTGGATGCCCTGACGGATGCCTTCGTCCAGGAGTTCGAGGTGATGGTGGCGGGCGACGGCCCCGACTTGAATGCCCTGCGTGCACGCCATGCGATGCGCGGCGTCCACTTTCTCGGCTGGCAGCCCTTGCCGGCCGTGCTGCGTGCCACCGTGCAGGCGGATGCCTGCGTCGTGCCGTCAGTATGCGAAGAATCCTGCGGCACCACGATTCTGGAAGCCTTGGCGCTCGGCCGGCCAGTGTACGCGCTGGCGCGCGGCGGCACGCCGGAACTGGCCGCCTACCAGCAGGCGCCCGGCCAGTTGCGGCTGTTCGCAAACATGCACGAACTGGTGGCGGCGCTGGAAACCACGGTGCGCGGCACACCCGCGCATGCAGTGGACGCGCGCGCCGACGTGCGGCAGCGTCTGCCGGCCATTCTCGCGGTGTATGCGGCGGGGATGCCGACCAGAAATGAACGGAGACTAGCATCGTGAGAGACATCCTGCCTTACATCATCGGATACGGTGTGCCCATCGGTACGCTGCTGGCCGCGCTGGTGGGCATGGTGTTGGCGATGGGTGCCGCGTTGGTGTGGCCGCGTCTGATCGTGTTGCTGTACGTGGCGATCCTGATGCTGTTTCCCATGTCGTCTAGCTATGGCCTGGAAGACGCGGCCAATGCCTCGGTCGTTTACGTGAAAGGCACCCGCACCTTCTTCTTCTCTTTCCTCGACATGATGATCTTCGGCACCTGGCTGATGGCGGTGCTGTATGGGCGGCTCTTCTATCGCAACCGTGAGCCGCTTGGCCCGTTGATGAAGTTCTACCTCGGCTTTGCGCTGGTGTTCCTGGGCCATGTGGTGGTGGGTTTTCTCGACCCGGATCATCCTTTCCTGCTGGATTTCTATGGGCGCGGCGTCATCAACATTTTCTGGCAAGGCATGCTGGTGGCGCTGCTGCTGACCGTGATCAAAACCGAAAAGGATTTGAAGACGCTGATTGTGCTGATGCTGGTGTGCATTGTGGCGCGAGAGCTGTTCGGCATGGTGCGCTATGTTTTCCTGGGCGGCGATCCACAGAACGCGTATGCCACGATCCAGAAGCTGAACGTGAAGATTACGTTCTGGGACATCAACGATTCCATTCTGGCGGCGTTTGTTTTTGCATTTGCGACCTGGAAGTTATTGGCGGAGCGGGTGGAAAAACTCTCGTGGCGGTTTGCCTATCTGGGGATGGCGGGGCTGGGTGCGTTGACGGCCGTGTTGTCGGCCCGCCGCACGGCGCAGGGCGGCATTCTGCTGGCGGCCATGGCGCTGGCCTGGCTGTTGCCGCGCGGCCGTCGCTGGCCGGTGGTGGTGGCGTTTCTGGTGCTGGCCCCGCTGGCGTTTGTGGTCACTTCGGCGCGGACTGAAACCCCGGGTTCGGTGATCGACAAGGTGTTTTTTGACGTGCACAACGATGCCTATTCCGACCCGCGTAAAAGCCGCTTCTACGAGCTGGAAACCGCCTGGCGCACGCTGCGAGACAAACCGATTTTTGGCCTGGGGCCAAGCGGCAGCTTCAAGGTGTGGAGCCAGTACGGGCTGGAATATCACGCTGGCCGGTTCGATTATGTTCACAGCGGATTTGGCCATGTGATGCTCAAGCTCGGCTTCGTGGGTTTGTTCTTTTATGTAGGCTTGTTCGTGTCTTACCTGGTGTATGTGTTCCGCCACTGGCGAAGTCTGCCGCGCCACTATCAGGGGCTGGTGGCGGCGTCGGTGGCAGCGTTTGCCGCACAGATGCCCAATATGTTCGTGGGCACGCCGGTGGGTGAAATCCGTACCATGATGGTGTTGGGGCTGGTTTTTGCCATTCCCTTCCTGGCGGTGCGCATGGCGAAGCGCAGTGGGGCTGGGGCAACGGCTTCAGCTGAGCCGCCGCTTGCGTCAGACGGGAATGCGGTGGTGGCCCGCGCATGAAATTCTCGATTGTGACGGTGTGCTGGAACAGCGCGGCAGTGCTGGCACGCGCACGTGATTCGCTGCAGGCGCAGACGTACCGGGATTACGAATGGGTGGTGGTGGACGGCGCGTCGACAGACAGCACGATGGAGATCGTGCGCGAGTTCGACGCCGCCCCGGTAACGAGCGTGAGCGAGCCCGACAAGGGAATTTACGACGCCATGAACAAGGGTGTACGCATGGCGCGTGGGGAGTACGTGTTCTTCCTCAATTCGGACGACGCCCTGCATGACGCCGATGTGCTGGCAGATGTGGCGCAGGCGCTGAAGGCGGCACCCCAAACCGATCTGCTGTATGGCAATGTGGTCTATACCTATCCGTCGCGTAAGCTGTTGCGGACGTTTTCCCATATCGACGCGCGCAGCCTGCCGTTCGAGGATTTATGCCATCAGGCCACGTTTGCGCGTCGTGCCTTGTTCGAGCGCCTGGGTGCCTTCGACACGCGTTTTCGCCTGAATGCGGATTACGACTGGCTGATCCGCGTTTTTCGCAGCGGCGCACACACACGCTGGTTCGATCGCCGGATTGCGCAGTTCACGGTGGGGGGCGCACATACGCAGGACACTCGGAAGCTGGCAGAGGAACGCCGACGGGTGCGGCTGCAATACATGTCGCCTTTCATGCTTGGATTGGGCGATGTGTTGCGCAGGCTGCGGCATCGCTACCACCGGCATTTCAAGGCACATCCGCTGGGCCAGATTCCGGTCGAGTCATGAGTGCGGCCCGGCGCATCATCCTGCTGGCGCATGGGTTCCAGCCGGAGTATGAGGCGGGCTATGCCAACGGGCTGGTGCGCAATGGCTGGGCGGTGACGCTGATCGGCTCGGACATGAGCCTGGCCGACCGGCTGGATGCGGGGGTGCGGCTGCTGAATCTGCGGGGGAGCCAGAGCCCGGCCCGGCCTCGCTGGCGCAAGGCGGCCAACCTGCTGCGCTACTGGTTGCAATGCTACGGCCACGTGCTGCGCCACCGGGGAACCGTGGTGCACATGATCGGCAACTTCAGCACGGGCAATTTGCGGGTGTCGTGGGGGGAGGCCTGGCTGACGCGCCTGCTTGCAGGGCGTTACGCGATGACCGTGCATAACCTGCTGCCGCACGACGACCACAACGCGCGGAGTTTTCGCCTGAGCCAGGCGATCTATCGCACGGCATCGGTGTGCATGGTGCATACGCCACGGATGCGAGAGGCGCTGGCAGCGGACTTTGACATTGATCCTTCGCGCATTGTGGTGGCGGAGCATGGCATCGACCGTTTGCTGCCCGCCACGCCGGCCTCGCGGGCCGCCATGCGCACCCGGTTGAAGCTGGATCAGTCAGACCGGCTGATTCTGTTCTTTGGCAATCTGTCGCCCTACAAGGGGGTGGACGTGTTGATCGATGCGTTGGGCCAGATTGATCCGGCGCTGAATGCCCGTCTCTTGATCGCCGGACGATGCCGGTCGGCTGATTTGCGCCAGGCGCTGCGAAATCAGATTGCCGCGAGCCCCCGGCAAGAGCGCATCGAATGGATGGAGGGCTATATCGCGGAAGCCGATGTGGCACCGCTGTTCCATGCAGCCGACGTGCTGGCGATGCCCTACCGGCATATCGATCAGAGTGGGGTGGTGTTCATGGCGCTTGCCACGGGCCTGCGCGTGGTGGCGTCGGATGTGGGTTCGCTGCGCGATTACATCCCGGCAGGTTCCGGACGGGTCACGCCGCCAGGCGACGCAACCGCACTGGCGCGCGGCATTGAAATGGAATTGGGGTCTGTCGGGTCTGCTGTCGTACCGGCTGCTTTTGCCGAGCGCTATCTGTGGTCCGAGACGGTGAAACCCATGTTGTCGGCCTATGCGCGGCTGACGGGAGCGTGATGTGCTGCGACTGACCTTGATTGCGATTGCAGCGCTGCTGGCCGGGGCGGCTGCGATGCCGCGTGCTGCGGTGTCGCCCGTGAGTCGTGTCGAAACCGTGATTCCGTCGACGTATTTCGGGATGCACTTTCACCGTGCCGATCGCGGTACGACATGGCCGGGCAGGGAAATCGGCAGTTGGCGTCTCTGGGACGCCGGCACGCTGTGGATCGATATTGAGCCGCGTGCGGGCGAGCAGGATTTTTCGCGCCTGGATCGCTATGTATCGATGGCTGCACTGACGGGCAGCGAGATTCTCCTGCCCTTTGGCATGACGCCGGCCTGGGCATCGGCGCGGCCGGAAGAAAAAGGCGTTTATCGGCGCGGGGACACGGCCGAAGCGAAGCGCATCGAAGATTGGGAACATCACGTTCGTACAGTGGCAACCCGCTACCAGGGGCGCATCCGGCACTACGAGTTATGGAACGAGGTGAATGCGGGCACGGGATTTTTTACCGGGTCGCCCCAGGCGATGTTCACGTTGCAGAAATCTGCCTACGCCATAGTCAAGCAGATTGACCCGGCCGCCACCTTTGTGGCGGCTTCCTCGGTGGGGGAGTCGGCGCATCAATTGCGCTGGTTTGAAGACTATCTGGCGTTGGGCGCGGCCAAACACGCAGATGTGATTGCCTATCACTTTTACCAGCCGCGCAAAAAGCCCGAGGCCATTATTGAACTGGCGCAGAAGGTGCGGGCCGCAATGGCGCGACAGGGGGCGGGGCATATGCCGTTGTGGAATACCGAATCAGGCTATCGCATGGCATTGGGCCAGCCGGCCAAGGCCTCGGCAGCGGATGGATCGTGGCCGGAACTGGATGCGGTGACGGCTGAGGCCTACGTGGCGCGCGCGCTGATTCTGGGATGGTGGGCGGGAATCGACCGCTTTTACTGGTACGCCTGGGATAACCGGGAGCTGGGGTTTGTGAACGCAGCCGGCGAAACCATGCCGGCTGGCCGCGCATATCTGGCTGTGGCGCGCTGGATGACAGGCGCAAGGATGCGCGATTGCAGGGCGGACGGAGAGGTATGGCGCTGCGAATTGTTGCGCGATGGTCGCCGCGCCTGGCTGGTGTGGGCCGCCGACAATGCGATGCGTATCTGGCAAGTCCCAGAGCCGACGGTGACGCATATTGAGTTGCTGGATGGATCGGTGCAGGCGCTGGGTACGGTGCGTGCAGTCCGACTCGACGGACGACCACGCCTTTTGATGCAGGGCGCGACACCTTTCCGGCAGGCGTCTGCGCGATGAAGGTCTGCATCATTCAACCTGTGATGAAGCAGTACCGGCTGCCCTTTTTTACGGCACTGGCTGAATTGCTGGCCCGCGATGGAATCAATTTGCAGGTGGTGTACGGCACGCCGTGGGCGGAAGAAGCCAGGCGCAACGACCATGTCGATTTACCCGCCGGCCTGGGGTTGAAAGTTCGGAGCTGGATGCTGGGCGGCCGGTTTTTATTGATACCGGTTTTTGGGCCATGGTTGTCTGCCGATCTGGTGGTGGTGGAACACGCAAACAAGAACGTTCTGAATTACGGCCTTGCTGCGCTATCCCGCCTGGGCATCAAACGCGTGGCCTACTGGGGCCACGGCCGCGATCGGCAGGCTGATCCGGATTCGCGTGCCGAGCGGCTCAAGCGGCGCAGCCTGCATTGGGCTGACTGGTGGTTTGCCTACACGGCGGATGCGGCCAGTTATGTCGCGGGGCAGGGGTTTGATCCGGCCCGGATCACGACGGTGCAGAACGCCATCGATACGCGGGAACTGCGCGCACAGCTTGCCGCAGTGACGGAATCTGACCGCGCGGCATGCCTGCGTGAAGTGGGCTGGCCAGACGGGAGCCGCATAGGGGTCTATTGCGGCAGCCTCTACGAGAACAAGCGGCTGGACTGGTTGATGCGGGCGAGCGAGCAGGTTTATGCGCGCCATCCGGAATTCCGGCTGCTGATCGTGGGGGGCGGGCCGCAGGCCGGCGTAGTAGAGGCCTTCGCCGCGTCGCGCGACTGGGTGAAGTGGGTGGGCCCGAAGTTCGGGCGCGACAAGGCGCAATGGCTGAGCCTGGCAGACATGTGGCTGAACCCCGGCCTGGTAGGGCTGGGCATACTCGATGCGTTTTGCGCACGCCTGCCGCTGCTGACCACCGACCTGCCCCTGCACAGCCCGGAAATCGAATACCTGGAGGCAGGCCGGAATGGTGTGATGACAGCGCCTGACGCGCAGGCGTTTGCTGCAGCGATCGAATCGCTACTGGATGACCCTGCCCGATTGGCTGCAATGCAGGCAGCGGCGGAAGCGTCGAGCCAGCGCTATTCCATCGAAGCCATGGCAGAAAACTTTGCAGCAGGGGTGAGGCAATGCCTGGGCCGATAGTCATCGCCAGCATGATGCGCGAGCACGGCGAAACCGGCGTGCAGACGCATGTGCGCGCCGTGCGCGACTGGCTGGCTGTGCAGGGGCGGCATGTGCGGCTTGTGACTCCGTTCAGCAATTCGCGTGCGCTGGTGTATCCGGTGTTTGCTGTACGCAGGCTGATTGACCGGCTGCACAAACCGTCGAGCGTGAAGTGGTATCGCCACTGGCACGCGGTATTTCTGCGCCGCGCATTGCGCAGGCAACTGGCAGGCGGCGAGCCTTGCGTGGTGTACGCCCAGTGCCCGCTTTCGGCCCGTGCTGCGCTCGATGCGCGGGTATCGCCAACGCAACGCGTGGCGATGGTGGTGCATTTCAATCTGTCGCAGGCGGAGGAATGGGCGGACAAAGGCGCGATCCCTCGCGATGGCAGCTATTTCCGCGCGATTCAGGATTTTGAAGCTGAAACGCTGCCCAAGCTTGATGCGCTGATTTACGTGTCGGATTTCATGCGCCGCGAACTCGAACGCCGCATTCCCGCCCTCGTGCAGGTGCCTGCCGAGGTGATTCCCAATTTTCTGGTTGACCCCGGTGAACCCGTAGCCGTGACACCGGAGGCTGATCTCATCTCCGTGGGCACGCTGGAATACCGCAAGAATCAGCGCTATGCACTGGATATTGTGCACGCCGCAAAACAGCTGGGCAGGCACCTGACGTTGACGGTGGTGGGCGACGGGCCGGATCGCGCCATGCTGGAAGCACGCGCTGTGGAACTCGGAATTGATGCGCAGGTGCGCTTTGCCGGATTTGTCGCCCAGGCCGCTGCCACTATGCCGGCGCACCGGGCCTGCCTGCATGTTGCGCATATGGAAAATCTGCCGCTGACCCTCATCGAGGCCCTGTCGCGTGGCTTGCCCGTGTTCGCCCCCCCAGCAGGCGGGATGCCCGAAGTATTCGAGGACGGCATACAGGGCAGTCTGATTCCGCTGGACGATGCGGCAGGGGCGGCCAGACGGATTCTGGATTGGCTGGATGACCCGGCACGCATGGCGGATGCAACTGCAAAGGCGCGACAGCGCTTTCTGGAGAGGTTCGAGGCTGAACGAGTGGCAGCGCGGCTGGCAGGCTTTCTCGATGAAGGGGTTCAGGTCATTTTCCGGGCAGATAATGCTGGTAGGTCAGCGTGTGCTTGATTGGTCTTGGAGAAGAGTGAAATGAGTTTGAGCGAACAGTACGACAGCTTTTACAAATCCGAACTGGTCAAGGAAACCTTTCAGAAGATCAAGTTGGATGGCTGGCCAAGGAATCGGGTTGAAGCAATTCTTCACGATGCCGGTAGTGGGGGGAGCGTGCTGGATGTGGGCTGCGGGAACGGGCACTTGCTCTATCAACTTACTGACCGTTATCAAAATCTCATTGGCCTCGAATATTCAGCCCACCGACTGGAACACGCAAAACTGAATTTGCCCCACGATCGATTCACGCCCGTGCTGGGGAGTGCTGAAGATATGAGCGAGTTGGTGTCGGATAGTATTGACTGCATTGTGTCGGCAGACACGATTGAGCATATTCCGGATGTGTATCAGGCAGCGAGCGAGCTCTTCAGGGTACTGAAACCGGGTGGAAAGATGGTGATGAATACACCCAACATTGCTTTTATCAAGAAGCGTGTGCTCCTCACACTCGGCCGGTTTCCTTCTACATCGCAGCCGAATGAGGGTCTCGGCAACGATATCCTTTTCGACGGTGGTCATCTGCATTACTTCACCTATCGATCGCTCTCACTGTTGCTGGAGCGAGCAGGCTTTGTGGTCGAAAAACGTGTTGGCTATGGAAAGTTGGGACGCGTGCATGATGTTTACCCGCCCTTGCTGAGTGGTGGCGTGCAACTTGTGGCAAGCAAACCCAGGTAGCGTAATGCAGCGCAATGTGAATCGAATTCTGATGGTCCACAACGCCTACCAGCATCGCGGCGGCGAGGATACGGTAGTTGAATCCGAGATCGCTCTGCTGCGCGCGCACGGCCATGCGGTGGAAACCTACACCCGAAACAATGACGAGGTGACGGGTATGTCGTCGTTGGTCATGGCGCGACAGACGCTGTGGTCGGATCGCACGACGCGCGAGATAGCCGCGCTGATCGAGCGCTTTCGCCCCGACGTGATCCACGCGCACAACACCTTTCCGCTGGTTTCGCCTTCGCTCTACTGGGCAGCGGCGCGCGCCGGCGTGCCGGTGGTGCAGACGCTGCACAACTTTCGCCTGATGTGCCTGAGTGCCCTGTTCCTCCGCGAGGGAAGGGTGTGCGAGGACTGCATGGGGCAGGTACCGTGGCGCGGGGTGGCGCGGGCGTGCTATCGCGGTTCGCGTCCGGCGTCTGCGGCGCTGGCGGGCATGCTGGCGCTGCATCGCGGGCTTGGCACGTATCGCAACAAGGTGGCGCGTTACATTGCCCTGAACGAATTCTGCCAGGCCAAGTTCATCGAGGGCGGTCTACCTGCGGAGCGGGTGGTGGTGAAGCCGAATTTTGTGGACTTCGATGCGCCGGCGGCAGGGCCGCGTGCGGGTTTGCTGTTCGTGGGGCGGCTGTCGGTGGAAAAGGGCATTGCGACGCTGGCCGAGTCGATGCGACATGTGCCAGGGGCTGATCTGCGGGTGGCGGGCGACGGGCCGGAAGCGGGGCTGCTTGATGGTCTGCCGGGTGTGATACGCCTGGGCAACCAACCGGGAGAGGCGGTGCGTGGGGAAATGAGCCGCGCGCTGGCACTGGTGGTGCCGAGTATCTGGTACGAGAACTTTCCGCGCACGATCGTGGAGGCCTTCGCCAGCGGCCTGCCGGTGATCGCCAGCCGCATCGGCGCGCTGGCGGATATCGTGACGGATGGCAAAACCGGGCTGCTGTTCGAGCCGGGCAATGCACACGATCTGGCGGACAAACTGGCGTGGGCCTGGACGCATCCTGACGCAATGGCCGAAATGGGCCGCAATGCGCGTGCGCTGTATGAGGCGGAGTTCTCGCCCGGAGTGAATTACAAGCGCCTGATGGAAATTTATGGCGAGGCCATCGGGACTGCACGGACGGAGTGCCGAAGATGAGGGGACGCGATACAGGTACGGTACTCGATGCCCACATCGACGCGATCTCGTGGGAGGGCGCGCTGGATCGCCTGCTGGGCTGGGCGCGCGGACGTGAGAGCCGCTATGTCACGATCTGCAATGTGCACGTGGTGGTGAGTGCATCGCAGGATGCGGCGTACCGCGACATCATCAATGGCTCGGACATGGCCACGCCGGACGGCGCGCCGGTGGCCTGGATGCTGCGGCGGCAGGGCTTTGCGAACCAGCCGCGCATCAGCGGGCCGGATGTGATGTGGGCGCTGTGCGAGCGGTGCGCGGCAGAAGGCCTGCCGGTCTATTGCTACGGCAGCACGGAGGCCACGCTGGGTTTGCTGCAGGCACGGCTGGCGACTGCGTTTCCGGCATTGAAGGTGACGGTCGAGTCGCCGCCGTTCCGCGCGCTGAGTCCGGAGGAGGACGCGGCGGCGGTGGCGCGCATCCACGCCAGCGGCGCGGGGATCGTGTTCGTGGGCCTGGGTTGCCCCAAGCAGGAACGCTGGATGGCGGAGCATCGCGGCCACGTGAATGCGGTGATGATCGGGGTGGGTGCGGCGTTCGATTTTCACGCCGGCACGGTGCAGCGCGCACCGGAATGGATGCGCAACAACGGGCTGGAATGGCTGCACCGGCTGTTGAGCGAACCGCGCCGGTTGTGGAAACGCTATCTGGTGACGAATACGCTGTTCGTTGTGGGGGCGGCGCGGCAGCTGCTTTCCCGCTAAGCCTGGGGCCAGAGTATTGTGCGCACGTATCTTGCTTAAATTCCGGGCGTGCGTTGCCCGTACGATCAGCCCGTGTTTTAGTGGATTGCGCCAGACCTGTGGCAGGGGAACGAGCACGCATGGGGTGCTTGCCGACCTGAAACGACCAACTGATTTGGGGATTACATCTTGATTCTGGTTACTGGCGGTGCCGGCTTCATCGGCGCAAATTTCATCCTCGACTGGCTTGCGGCTTGCGACGAGCCGGTGCTCAGCCTCGACAAGCTCACCTACGCCGGTAACCTGGAAAGCCTGGCCCGTTTGCAGGGCGACGCGCGCCACATATTCGTGCAGGGCGATATCGGCGACCGTGCCCGGGTGGACAGTCTGCTAGCGGAGCATCGGCCGCGCGCGATCGTGAATTTTGCCGCCGAGTCGCATGTGGACCGCTCGATCCACGGGCCGGAGGATTTCATCCAGACCAATGTGGTGGGCACTTTCCATTTGCTGGAAGAGGCGCGCGCGTACTGGATGAGTTTGCCGGCGGCGGAGCAGGCGGTGTTCCGCTTTCTGCATGTGTCCACCGACGAGGTGTACGGCTCGCTGGGGCCGGGCGACGCACCCTTCACCGAGACCACGCCGTATGCGCCGAACAGCCCCTATTCGGCAAGCAAGGCGGCGTCGGACCACCTGGTGCGCGCCTACCACCACACCTACGGCCTGCCGGTGCTCTCCACCAATTGCTCCAACAACTACGGCCCGCTGCAGTTCCCGGAAAAGCTCATCCCGCTGATGATCCTGAACGCCACGCGCGGCCAGCCGCTGCCGATTTACGGCGACGGCATGAACATGCGCGACTGGCTGTACGTGTCGGACCACTGTGCCGCGATCCGCACCGTGCTGGACAAGGGACGGCTGGGCGAGACCTACAACGTGGGCGGCTGGAACGAAATGCCCAACATCGCCATCGTGAACACCGTGTGTGCGCTGCTCGACGAAATGCGCCCCGATCCCGCCGGCCCCCACGCCCGTCTGATCACGTATGTAAAAGACCGCCCCGGCCACGACCGCCGCTACGCCATCGACGCCCGCAAGATTGATCGCGAACTGGGCTGGAAGCCGGCTGAGACGTTTGAGAGCGGCATACGCAAGACGGTACGCTGGTATCTGGACAACATGCAGTGGGTGGAACGCGTGGCCAGCGGGGAATACCGCAACTGGGTGAACCGGAATTACACAGACAGAAGCGTGCCATGAGCCGCAAGGGAATCATATTGGCGGGTGGCTCGGGCACGCGTCTGTATCCGGCCACGCTGGCCGAGTCCAAGTGGTAGGTCGGCAATACTTTGCCGACGCCAGCACGGCAGTGTGTAGTAGATCGGCAATACTTTGCCGACGCCATTACGAGAACAGGGAACGTCGGCAAGGTATTGCCGACCTACTGCAGGTAGCCGAAATGAAGGAATACGAATGACCATGTTCCCCCAGTCTGCTCACCGCAAAGGCATCATCCTCGCCGGCGGCTCCGGCACCCGCCTGTACCCGGCCACGCTGGCCGTATCCAAGCAGCTGCTGCCCATCTACGACAAGCCGATGATCTACTACCCGCTCACCACGCTGATGCTGGCGGGCATGCGCGAGGTGCTGGTCATATCCACGCCGCAAGACACGCCGCGCTTCGAGCAGCTGCTGGGCGACGGCAGCCAGTGGGGGATGCGGTTGCACTACGCGGTGCAGCCGAATCCAGAAGGGCTGGCGCAGGCGTTTGTGATCGGGGCGGATTTCGTGGGCGACGGACCGAGCGCGCTGGTGCTGGGCGACAACATTTTCTACGGCCACGACATGACGCAGGACCTGCGTGCGGCGAGCGCGCGCGATTCGGGTGCAACGGTGTTTGCCTACCGGGTGAAGGACCCCGAGCGCTACGGCGTGGTGGAGTTCGACGCGGGGGGCAGGGCAATCAGCCTGGAAGAAAAGCCGGCTCAGCCCAAGTCGCATTACGCCGTGACCGGGCTCTATTTCTACGATGCGCAGGTGGTGGACATCGCGCGCAATCTCAGGCCGTCGCCGCGCGGCGAGCTGGAGATCACCGACGTGAACCGGCATTACCTCGAAGCCGGGGCGCTCAACGTGTCCATCATGGGCCGGGGCCATGCCTGGCTGGATACCGGCACGCACGAATCGATGCTGGAGGCCTCGCTCTTCATCGAAACCATCGAAAAGCGCCAGGGCCTGAAGATTGCCTGCCCCGAGGAAATCGCCTACCGCCAGGGCTACATCACGGCCGAGCAGGTGGGCAAGCTGGCCGAGCCGCTGAAGAAAAACGCCTATGGCCAGTATCTGTTGAACATGCTGAATGAAAGGGTGTTTTGAATGGCTGGGTAATTCTTCCGCAGGTCGGCAGTGCGGGGTTGTTGCCGCTTCAGCGGCTTTACAACCCCGGCCTCCCCTTTACGGGGGGCCACCTTGCCGACACCCTGTGTACGTTCAATGCAATGTCGGCAAAGTGTTGCCGACCTACTCTCCGATCACCTGCCGCCAACCACTCCCCGCCCCCCAAATGAACATTACCGAAACTTCCCTCCCCGGCGTGCTGCTCATCGAACCGAAGGTGTTCGGTGATGCGCGCGGCTTCTTTCTCGAAAGCTGGAATCGCCAGAGCTTTGCCGCGCTCGGGCTCGACCTGGATTTCGTGCAGGACAATCATTCGCGTTCGGGCAAAGGGGTGCTGCGCGGACTGCACTATCAGTTGAACGAACCACAGGGCAAGCTGGTGCGGGTGACGCAGGGCCGGGTGTTCGATGTGGCGGTGGACATGCGCCGTTCGTCACCCAATTTCGGGCGCTGGGCGGGGGTTGAACTCACGGCGGACAACCATCGCATGTTGTGGATTCCGCCGGGCTATGCGCACGGGTTCCTGGTGCTGTCGGAATCGGCGGATTTCCTCTACAAGACCACCACTTACTATGCGCCGCAATGGGACCGGGGCGTGCGCTGGGATGATCCGGAGATTGGCGTGCAGTGGCCGCTCGACGGCGCGCCGCTGCTGTCTGCCAAGGATCAGGTGCAGCCGTTGCTGAAGGACGCCGAGGTCTACGCATGACGCCCACGCCCCACGCCCCGCTTGCCCCGAGAATTCTCCTCTCGGGCGTCAACGGGCAGGTGGGCTGGGAACTGCGCCGCACGCTGGGCGCGCTGGGCGAGGTGGTGCCCATGGATTCACGCACGCTGGATTTGACGGATGCTGCTGCGGTGCGTGCGGCGGTACGGTCGATTGCCCCGACGATCATCGTCAATCCGGCCGCCTATACGGCGGTGGATAAGGCCGAGACTGAATCCGGGCGGGCGCACGCGATAAACGCGGTGGCCCCCGGCGTGCTGGCGGAAGAGGCGGCCCGGCTGGGCGCGCTGCTGGTGCATTACTCCACTGACTATGTGTTCGACGGCTCGGGTGATGCGCCCTGGCGCGAGGATGATGCCACCGGCCCGCTCAACGTGTACGGCTCGACCAAGCTGGCAGGCGAGCGTGCGATTGCGGCGGCGGGCTGCCGTCACCTGATTTTCCGCACATCGTGGGTGTATGGCGCGCGTGGCAGCAACTTTTTGCTGACCATGCGCCGGCTGATGCGCGAGCGCCCGGAACTGAAGATCGTGGCCGACCAGATCGGCGCGCCGACCTGGTGCCGCGACCTCGCCGAGGCGACGGCACAGGTGCTGGCGCAGGTGCGTGGCGAAGATGAATCGCGCTGGGGTGTGTATCACATGACGAACGCGGGCGAGACCTCGTGGCACGGCTTTGCCGAAGCAATCCAGGCGCTGGACGAATTCGACGAAACGGTTCCCCCCGTGCGCCTGCTGCCCATTCCCGGCAGCGACTACCCCACACCCGCGCGACGCCCGCTCAATTCGCGGCTGGACAACGACCGGCTGGAGCAGGCGTTCGGTCTGCGCCTGCGCAACTGGCGCGAGGCGCTGGCGCTGTGCATGGGGGCGTGAGGGCTGGCAGGCTGTAGAGAGATGGGGCGATAATTGAACCTGCTTGAATGGAATGCGGGAGGCGGAAATGGGACATGCTTTACAGGATCTGGGGATAGATCAGCTTCCGGTCGACCAGCGGGTGGAACTGGTACAGGAAATCTGGGACTCCATCGCCCACGAGATGGGTTTGCTGCCGCCCACGCCCGGGGAAAGGGCGGAGATCGAACGCCGCCTTGCGGAAGACAATGTGTCGCCCGAGGCGGTTTCGACGTGGGATGAAATCAAGGCCGACGCTGCAAAACGCTGGCGTCCATGAGCCGAAGCCTGGTTTTTCGCCGGTAGGCCCGGGAAGAGTTCCTGGCGGCGGGTGAGTGGTATGAACGTGAACGCCTCGGATTGGGCGGAGCTTTCCTGGCACAAGTGGATCGGGTGCTGAAGCTGATTCTCGATCATCCGGACGCGTTTCCGGAAATGCTCGACGGGGTCCGCAAGGCGGTTGTGAAGCGTTTTCCCTATTGCCTGTATTTCCGCGTTCGCGGGAATGTGGTTGTGGTACTTGCGGTGTTTCACAGTGCACGCAATCCCGCAATCTGGCGGGGGCGTAATTAACTTATCAAGTTCTACAACGAAAATCAGGTTGAGATCGCGGCGCACAGGCCGGATCGACGTCAGGGGAATCCAATTGAACGTACTGTTGACCGGCGGTGCCGGCTATATCGGTTCACACACCGCCGTGGAATGCCTGGAGGCAGGCCACGAGGTGCTGGTGTTCGACAACCTGTCGAACAGCAGCGTGAAGTCGCTCGACCGGGTGGCGAAAATTGCCGGACGGCCGGTGCGCTTTGTGGAGGGCGACATTCGCGACCGGGCGGCGCTGCGTGCGCTGTTTGCAAAACACGCGATCGACGCGGTGGTGCATTTCGCGGGGCTGAAGGCGGTGGGTGAGTCGGTGGAAAAGCCACTGCTTTATTACGACAACAACATTGCCGGCAGCATCGCGCTGTTCGAGGTGATGGCCGAGGCGGGTGTGAAGTCGGTGGTGTTCTCGTCGTCCGCCACGGTATACGGCGATCCGGCGACGGTGCCGATCACCGAGGATTTTCCGCTGTCGGCAACCAATCCCTACGGCTGGTCCAAGCTGTTCATCGAGACCATGTTGCGCGACATTGCGCGTGCGGACGAGGGGTGGTCGATTGCGCTGCTGCGCTATTTCAACCCGGTGGGCGCGCATGAATCGGGCCTGATCGGCGAGGACCCGCGCGGCATTCCCAACAACCTCATGCCCTACGTCGCACAGGTGGCGGTGGGCCGGCGGCCGCACCTCAACGTGTTCGGCGGCGACTATCCCACGCCGGACGGCACCGGCGTGCGCGACTACATTCATGTGGTCGATCTCGCGCGCGGCCACGTGGCGGCGCTGAATCGCCTGCACCACAAGGCGGGCGGCGTGCACACCTGGAACCTGGGCACCGGACAGGGCGTATCCGTGCTCGACATGGTGCGCGCTTTTGAAGCGGCCAGCGGGAAGAAAGTGCCCTACGAGATCGTCGCCCGCCGTGCCGGCGATGTGGCGCAGTGCTGGGCCGATCCCGCGCGCGCTGCGCAGGACCTGGGCTGGCGCGCCATCCATGACCTGCCGCGCATGTGTGCGGATGCGTGGCGCTGGCAGTCGAACAACCCGGACGGCTACGCGTGAGATGCAAGGCGCAAGATTCAAGATGCAAGGAACCCTCCTTGGTCTAGCCTTGCTTGAATCTTGATTCACGAAGCCGTAGGTCGGCAATACTTTGCCGACGCATCGCATATTCCCAGCCGCATTGTCGGCAAGGTATTGCCGACCTACGGGTTCGAAACCTGTGCCTTGGATCTCGCCGCGCCTAGCGGCGCGCGCCGAAAATCCCCCGCCCCCTGAAATACTGCACGCCCAGCCAGCCGCCGAAGAGGCCGCCCAGATGCGCAAAGTGGGCGACGCCGGCGGCGGTGCCGGTTACGCCCAGGAACAGTTCGATGGCACCGTAACCCAGCACGAAGGTGCGCGCGGGAATGCGGATGAAGGGCAGGAAGATGAAGGTGATGACCCGGTTGGGGAAATACAGCGCATAGGCCAGCAACAGGCCAAATACCCCACCCGAGGCCCCGATGACCGGCCCGCCCGCCTGCATGAAATAGCCACTGACCGCGATCTGGGTCATGGCGGCCACCACCACGCTGAGCAGATACGTCAGCAGATAGCGCAGATCACTCCAGCGACGCTCCAGTTCCGAACCGAACATGGCGATGGCCACCATGTTGAACGCCAGATGCAACAGCGAGCCATGCAGAAAGCTGTAGGTGATGAGCTGCCAGTAATGGAACACGCCGTTTGCACCGGGCGGCCACATGCCAAACGTGCGCACAATGTCCGGGCCGGTGAATACGCTCAGGGCATAAACCAGCACATTCAGCAGGATGAGGGCGAGGGTGATGGGGGGCATGTCGATAGTTTCAAGGGGCAAGATTCAAGATGCAAGCAGAACCCGGTAGCAGGCTTGCTTGTATCTATTCTCCAGTCTCCTCCCAGTGCTGCACCTTGAGTTGCAGCGACTGCTGGCCATTGAATTCGTTGGGCATGAGGGCGTAGACGGCGCGGATGCGGTCGGGCAGGGGCTCGGAATGAAAGAAATGCATGGCATCGAAGACCTGTCCATCGCGCGCAAGTTTCAGCTTGAGATGCTTTTCGCCGACGATGCGCTGCGAGGTGACATCGAACACGCCAGTGAAAAGCGGCGCGGGGAAGCCTTGCCCCCAGACAGCATGGTCGAAGGCTGCGGCCAGGGCGTAGCTGTGTTCACCGGGGGGCAGTTCGCCATCGGTGTCGATGCGGCCTTCCAGATCGGAGGGGTCGAGCAGGTCACGCACCACGGTTTCGAAGGCGGCCGCGAATCGCGCATGGCCGTCGGCGGCGAGCGTGAGTCCGGCGGCCATGGCATGGCCGCCGAACTTGAGGATGAGGCCAGGGTGGCGGCGGTCGACGAGGTCGAGCGCATCGCGCAGGTGCAGGCCGGGAATGGAGCGGCCTGAGCCCTTGAGCGTGCCATCGTCGGCCTGGGCGAAGACCAGCGTGGGACGATGGAATTTGTCCTTAAGACGCGAGGCGAGGATGCCGATGACGCCGGCATGCCAGTCGGGCTGATAGGCAACGAGCGTGTGGCTGTCGGCGGGGTCGAAGCTGGCCAGAATGGCGAGCGCTTCTTCGAGCATGTCGGATTCGACTTCGCGACGCGCACGGTTGAGGTTGTCGAGCCGCTGGGCGAGTGTGTGGGCGGTGCCGGGATCGTCGGCAAGCAGACATTCGATGCCGAGCGCCATGTCGTCGATGCGGCCGGCGGCATTGAGCCGGGGACCGAGCATGAAGCCGAGGTCGAACACGGTGGCGCGTGCGGGATCGCGTGTGGCCACGCGGAACAGCGCATTGATACCGGGCGAGGCCAGGCCGGCGCGCATGCGTGCCAGGCCTTGCGCAACGAGGGTGCGGTTGTTGGCGTCGAGCTTGACCACGTCCGCGACCGTGCCGAGCGCGACCAGATCGAGCAGGCAGCGCAGGTCAGGCTCGGGCGTGCTGGCGTAGGTGCCCCGTGCGCGCAGTTCGGCGCGCAGCGCGAGCAAGACGTAGAACATGACGCCGACGCCGGCCAGGTTCTTGGACGCGAAGCCGCAGCCGGGCTGGTTGGGGTTCACGATACAGGCCGCGTCGGGCAGGCTGTCACCGGCCAGGTGGTGATCGGTGACCAGGACCGGAATGCCACGGGCGTTGGCGGCGGCCACGCCGTCGACGGCGGCGATGCCGTTGTCGACGGTGATGAGGAGATCGGGCGTGCGTGCGGCGGCCAGTTCGACGAGTGCCGGCGACAGGCCGTAACCATGTTCGATGCGGTTGGGGACGAGGTAATCGACCTGCGCGCCGAGCAGACGCAGGCCGCGTACGCCCACCGCGCAGGCGGTGGCACCGTCGGCGTCGTAGTCGGCGACGATCAGCAGCTTTTTCCCGGCGGCGAGGGCGTCGGCCAGCAACGCGGCAGCGCGCCCGGCGTGCAGCAATCCGGTTGGCGGCAGCAGGCCGGGCAGGCGGTGCGCAATCTGGTCGGGATGCGTCACCCCGCGCGCGGCATAGAGCCGTGCCCAGGGGGCAGGCAGGCCGGCCTGTTCAAGGGCGATGCGGGTGTCGGCAGGGCAGGGGCGGGTGGCAATCACGGGCATGGCGGGATTGTAATGAGCGCAGAGCATCACAGATTCAGAATCTGGTGAATTGCCGTTTTTATTTGGACCGGGACGCGGAGTAGACTCGCCGCATGAGCCATCTGTTGCCGCTTTCACGCGTTGCCCGTCTGGTGGGCCAGTCACGTCATGCCCTGCAGGAAATGATCCGGGGAGGCGCGCTGGCCACCTTCGACGGCATGGTGGAATTCGACGAGCTCCTGCGTGTGTTCCCTGACGTGAAATGGGACGATGACGCGGAGTTGCGACGGGTCAACGAAATCAAGGACAAGGCCTTTGCCAAGCGCGTGCTGGAACGCGCGCTGCCGGACAAGGAGGTGCTGGCGGCGCGTCTGACCGAGCTGGGCAACGATTACGCGGCCGCGAAAGCCCTGCTGGCTCACTACTCGAACGTGATGGCCTGGCTGGACGAAAAGATCGATGAAATCGAGGAAGACGGCAGCGAGGAGACGCGCCATGCGCTGCATACTGTGCGCGCTTTCCTGCTGCGCAACCTGGCCGAGGCTCCGGCGGATGCCGCACTGGCGCAGGCGCTCATTGCGCGCGAAAGGATACTGAGGATCATGTCAGCCCATGTCACCATCCAGCCCAGTGGCCACGAGTTCTATGTGGAGGGCAACGACACCCTGCTCGAAGCGGCGCTGCGCAATGGGGTGTCGCTCAACTACGGATGCAGCAACGGCAACTGCGGCGATTGCAAGGCGCGGCTGGTTTCCGGCGAGGTGAAGAAAGTCCACGCCCACGATTACGTGCTGAAACAGTCCGAAAAGGACAGGGGCACCATCCTGCTGTGTTCCTACGCCCCGGTGAACGATGTGGTGATCGAGGCCAACGTGGCCGGCGCGCGGGATATCCCGGTGCAGAGCCTGTCGGCCAAGGTGAAATCGGTGGAGGTGTTCAACCCGGCGATGGCGGCCTTGCACATCCTGGCCCCGCGCAGCCAGCGCTTGCGCTTTCTGGGCGGGCAGAGCATTGCGTTGCGGGTGAACGGAACGAGTGGCCGTTACGCCATTGCAAGTTGCCCCTGCGAGGATCGCCACATCGAAGTGCAGGTGCCGCGCCGCGAGGGGGATGCCTTTGCTGACGCATTGTTCACCACCCTGAAAGCCAACGACACGGTCGAGGTGGAGGGGCCATACGGCGAGTTCGTGCTGGATGAGGATTCGCCGCGTCCGGTGATTTTCCTGGCGTTCGGTGCGGGCTTCGCGCCGATCAAGAGTCTGGTGCAGCACGCGATGTCGCTGGATCTGGCCGAATCGATGGACCTGCATTGGCTGGCGGATTCGGCCGGCCATTATCAGGACAATCTCTGTCGTGCCTGGACCGATGCGCTCGACAACTTCAACTACATGCCCCATCCGCCTGCCGAGGATCTGGAAGCGGTCCTGCGGGCGATTGCCGTGGATTATCCCGACCTGCACCGCTTCGACGTCTACGCTGCCGGGACAGCAACGCAACTCGAGCGGGCGCGTGAGCATTTCGTGCGGGAAGGCATGCACAGCGCACGCTGGTTCGCAGGCGCGCTCGACGCCTGATGTTCCGTTTGTTGCGTTACCTCTGGCCGCTGCCGGTGAGTGTGTTCGGCATGCTGTTTGCCCTGCTTGCGCGGACCAGCGGCGGACAATGGCGGCGTGTGGCAGGGGTGGTCGAGGCCTCGGGAGGCTGGCCCGCACGCGTGCTGCGCGCGGGCTTCCCTTTCAGTGGTCCGGTGGCCGCGATCACCCTGGGTCATGTCGTGCTGGGCGACAGCGTCGAATCTCTCGACGTCACGCGCATGCACGAGCGGGCGCATGTACGGCAGTTCGAGCGCTGGGGCATGCTGATGCTGGTGTTGTATCCGCTGGCTGGGTTGCTGGCCTGGGCACGGGGCGGGGATCCGTATCGCGACAACTGCTTTGAACGGGAAGCGCGTGCGGCGGAGGGCAGACGGTAGCTCCGGGCCGCCCTGCTTGCCCGGATGCCGGGCACTAGTCGATGGGGCGATGGGAGATTGCGCCGGGGTCACCCGTATCGGGGTCGATCCAGTCGGTGATGCCCAGTTCGTCTTCGGCTTCTTCTACCGTTTCACCTGGTTCGTAATCGCTGTCTGCGATGTATTCCATGTCCTGGATCGCTTCGAAGAGACTGGGGAACGGTCCGTATTCCTCACCGGTTTCAGCATCGATCCAATAGACGCCATCGGGTCTTTCCACGATCCGGGTGTGATCGTATTCGGCGGGTGTTTCGGGAATGGGTTGCTTCATGGTCTGACCTCCGTCATCCCAATATAGGCGTCTCGCTGATCAGAGCAAGGTGAGCGCGGCCAGCGCCGCACCCAGTAAGCCGAGATGCACCCAGCTCCATAGCCGGTAGTGGCGTACCAGGGCGTTCACATCCCGGTTCGCGATCAGATAGGGGCGGGCATGGACCGGCTTGCGCATAAGATGCACGCCGTCCTTCAGGCGGATATCGAGATGGGCGCGATCCACTTCATCCGATGCCACCTTGCGTGCGGCCTCCCATTCATCGAGGCTGATCTCGCCATCCCGGTCAGCGTCGAAGCGGGCGAGCAGGGCGGATTTGTCGCGCTTCCATTCAGCGAGCAGATCAGCCAGATCCGCTTTCCTGTCGAGCGTGGCATTGGGCCCGCCGAGCGTCACATGCTCCCCGACGACATAAATGGTCTCGTTCTCGATGAGCGTCCATTCGGTGCGACGGTATTCGCCCTGCTGACTGACTTGCTTGCGGGTCGTGAGGATTTCCGCACCCTCCGGGTCGACCAGCAACTGCCCGCTGCCATCGTCCACACCAAAGGTGTCGTCCGAGATTCCGGATTCGATGACACGCCACCGGTTGTCTTCGCGGTGTTCGACGATATAGCGGTACCACAGGCAGGGCAGGCCCGTGATCGGGCTGCGTAACTGGAAACCGGGGGGTTGCCGGCCTTGGCCGGAAATTTCCACATATCCCTGGGGGGCCGATGCGATGCGCGAAGTGGGTGTGTCGGCAACCGTGCGATATCGCCGCAGATTGGCCAGCCATGCCCACGCACTGCTGGCCCCGACAAGCGCGAATACAATCATCCAGCCTGCCGGAGTGCCAAGCTTGAAACCCAGCACCAGAAACAACAGATTGCCGCCCGTGAGGGCAAGGTTGGCGAAATCGTGTTTCCAGACCGCCTGCGCGGCAAACCTGAGCATCAGCTATTGAACAGATGCTTCATGTCGACGTCTTTTTTCTCTTCTGCGGCAAAACGCAGGAGCGGGAACTGACGGAAGCCGAAGAGCCGGGCAACGATCGTGTCGGGGAATTGCTCGACTCGGACATTATTGACGTTTACCGATTCATTATAGAACTCGCGGCGATCCGCAATGGCGTTCTCCAGACCGCTGATACGGGCCTGAAGATGCTGGAAGGTTTCGTTGGTCTTCAGCTCGGGGTAAGCCTCGGCCACTGCAAACAGATTGCCCAGACCCATCCGCAGCGCGCCTTCAGCCTGGCCCAGCGCCGAGATGTTGCGCGATTCCCGGGCGCTGGCTACCTGATTGCGTGCCTGCATCACTTTTTCCAGTGTTTCCTGCTCGAACTGCATGTACTGCTTGCAGGTTTCGACCAGCTTGGGTAATTCGTCATGGCGCTGCTTGAGCAGGATGTCGATATTCGACCAGGCCTTGCCCACATTATGTTTCAGTTGCACGAGCTGGTTGAAGATGAACACGCCGAAGACGGCGAGCAGGGCAAGAATAATCAGCAGAATCAGGCCGCCAGTCATGGTGGGCTCCAGCAGGTTGGTTGATCGACAAATTAGCGGATGCAGGTCATTCAACTTGAGAGCCGGGCTGTCACGATTGCCGCGATTTCCGTGTCGTCCAGCAGGATGGGATTGGTCTTCATGCTGCTGCCCCGGCTGTTGGCAACAATGCGCGGAACATCAGAGGGCCGGACGCCGTAGTGATCGAGGGTTGGAAGTTGAAGTGTGCGAGTCCAGTCGAACAGGATGTCGATCAGGGCACCACGAGCGTCGTCAGGGGCGAGGTCGCCACGCTGGGCAAGGAGCCGACCCACCTGGGCATATTTGTCGAGTGCCGGGTGCGAGGGCGCGCGACCACGAAGGGCCTCGATGTTGATCTGGGTCGCCGTGGCCACCAGCGTGCCACAGGCAACGCCATGCGGAATGGGGAAGAACGCCCCGAGTGGCGCGGCAAGTCCGTGCACCGATCCCAGTCCGACCTGGGCCAGCGTAATTCCCGAGATCATTGCTGCATAGGCCATCTTCTCGCGCGCTGTCGCGTCAGTCGCATTGACGTACAGGGTGGGAAGCCCATCGCGTGCGGCTTTCATTCCACCCCAGGCGAGCGAATCTGTGAAAGGTGCCGCGCGGCTGGATACATAGGATTCAAGCAATTGGGTGAATGCATCCATGCCGTTGGCCGCGATGACGCCAGGCGGGCAAGTGGCCAGCAGGTCTGGATCAATCAGGGCATAGGCGGCCACCAATTGCTCGTCACGGAAGGATTTCTTGAAGCCGCCGTCACCGTGAATACTCAGTACCGCATTCTTCGTGGCTTCCGAGCCGGTGCCTGCGGTTGTCGGTACAGCGATGAAAGGCGTGGCCGGCCCCTGGTAGGGCAGCTCTGGTCCCACACCTTCCAGATGGTCCATCACGGAATTACCCGGTCGAAGCAAGCCGGCTATGGCTTTTGCGGCATCCAGTGCGCTACCTCCACCTACGCCCACCACCACATCGATGTTCTCTTCCCGGAAAGCGCGTACTGCCTCATCGACAATGGCGGGTGAAGGTTCCCCCTTTACAGTCAGATGCCGCCAGTGCAATCCCTGTTCACGAAACCCCTCGGTCAACGTTGCCCAGGCTGGCGATCGCTGCAGGGAACCTGCCCCCGTGACCAGCAAGACATGCTGGCCGAATCCAGCAGTGATCACGGGCAATCGTGACAGCACACCCGATCCGAATTCGATTCTGGGAAGACGTGACAATGAAAAACGTGTGATGTGCACAAACGGCCCCTGGCAATGTATCCGCTGCAATGTTAGCGACTTTGCCGGCCCTCGCGAGAGGCCGACAGGACAAGATTGATCGCGCAGGATGTTGACGGGCGGCAGAGGACTTTGCTATAGTCCCGCTTCTCGATTGACGCGAAGTTTGCGACAGGCGCGGGGTGGAGCAGTCTGGCAGCTCGTCGGGCTCATAACCCGAAGGTCGTAGGTTCAAATCCTGCCCCCGCAACCATTTCGAAAAATGTGTTGACGTTTTCCGGCCAAGCCGTAGAATGCGCACCCTTCGAAATGAAGTCGGCAACACGCTGTGCTCGGTCGAACTGATCTTTAACAATTAACAGCCGATAGGTGTGGGTATTTTTGCGGTGGCTGTCCTAGTTTAGGCTGGGGTGGCAACTAGCATAGATGCTCACACTTGAATGAAGACCGTTTTAATAGATGGTTGAGTTTGAGTTGAGCGACAGAAGTATTTGAAGTAATTGCAGAGATTGAACTGAAGAGTTTGATCCTGGCTCAGATTGAACGCTGGCGGAATGCTTTACACATGCAAGTCGGACGGCAGCACGGGTGCTTGCACCTGGTGGCGAGTGGCGAACGGGTGAGTAATGCGTCGGAACGTGCCGAGTAATGGGGGATAACGCAGCGAAAGTTGTGCTAATACCGCATACGCCCTCCGGGGGAAAGCAGGGGATCGCAAGACCTTGCGTTATTCGAGCGGCCGACGTCTGATTAGCTAGTTGGTGGGG
>JBEQCD010000027.1:0-30367 GCA_041639515.1 Hydrogenophilales bacterium
ACAACTGTTCAGTATCGGCAGGTTGGCCCTGGAACACGACGTTACCGCTCTGGATGTAGGTCTTCACGTTCTGCAGGCCGATCCCGTCCAGCAGCGCCGCCAGGTCTTTCATCGGGAGCCTGTTCTTCCCGCCAACGTTGATGCCGCGAAAGAGCGCGATATAGGTCTTCATCGCTATGACCTTGGCAGGCCTGCCATCACGAAAATACGGCGCTACTCGACCGCTTCGCCGCCAAAGCGCGCCTGTGCGAGCTCGGCGGCGCGCACGACGGCGCGGGCCTTGTTCAGCGTTTCGATCCATTCGTTTTCCGGCACCGAGTCGGCGACGATGCCGGCGCCCGCCTGGGCGTAGAGCATGCCGTCCTTGACCACGGCGGTGCGGATGGCGATGGCCAGATCCATGTCGCCGGTGAAGCCGAGATAGCCCACCGCGCCAGCATAGACGCCGCGCTTGCTGGGTTCGAGTTCGTCGATGATTTCCATGGCACGCACCTTGGGCGCGCCGGACACGGTGCCGGCGGGGAAGCTGGCACGCAGCACGTCGATGGCGGACAGGTTCGGCTTGAGCTTGCCTTCGACGTTGGAAACGATGTGCATGACGTGCGAGTAGCGCTCGATGGTCATGTTCTCGGTGACTTTCACGCTGCCGGTGACGGCGACGCGGCCGGTGTCGTTGCGCCCCAGATCGAGCAGTTGCAGATGCTCGGCGCATTCCTTCGGATCATTGAGCAGCTCTTCGGCGAGGCGCTGGTCGTCCTCGCGCGTGAGACCGCGCGGGCGGGTGCCGGCGATGGGGCGCAGGGTGACGGTTTCGCCTTCGAGACGCACCAGGATTTCGGGCGACGAGCCGACGACGTGGAAACCCCCGAAGTCGTAATAGAACATGTACGGCGACGGGTTCAGGCTGCGCAGGGCGCGGTACAGCGACAGCGGGCTGGCTTCGAACGGGCGCGCCATGCGCTGACTCAAGACGACCTGCATGATGTCGCCCGCCGCGATGTAGTCCTTGGCTTTTTGCACGGCGGCCTTGAACTCGGCCTCGCCGAATTCGGACACGGGGTCGGCAGCCGAAAATACCGGCTCGGGCGGCAGGCTCACGGGTTCCCCCAGCTGTGCCGCCAGCGCGGCCAGACGCAGGCAGCCGTTGGCGTAGGCGTCCGGCTGCATGGGATCGGCGTGGGTGATGAGGTAGAGCTTGCCGGCCAGATTGTCGAACACCGCCAGCTCTTCGGTGAGCATGAGCAGGATGTCCGGCGTGTGGATCGCGTCGGGCTTGCGCGTGGCAGCGAGCCGCTTTTCGATATAGCGGATGGTCTCGTAGCCGAAGTAGCCGGCCAGCCCGCCGGTAAAGCGCGGCAAGCCGGCCACCGGCGCAGCCTTGAAGCGCGCCTGGTAGTCGGCGACGAAGGCGAGCGGATCGTCGAGGTTGTGTTCCTCCACCACCTGGCCGTCGGTCTCGACGGTGAGCACGTGGTTGCGCACACGGACCACCGTGCGCGCCGGCAGGCCGATGAAGGAGTAGCGACCGAAGCGTTCGCCCCCCACTACCGATTCGAGCAGGTAGGTGTAGGGCGCGTTGGCCAGCTTGAGATAAACGGAGAGCGGTGTCTCCAGGTCGCCGGGCAGTTCGCGCACCAGCGGGATGCGGTTGTAGCCCTGGCGGGCGAGATCGAAGAATTCTTGTTCAGTCATTTTCAGGGGTCAGGGTTCAGGATTCAGGGGTCAGGGAAACACGCGCAATGCGCCCGATCAAGACCAGCGCCGCCATCGGCGGCACATTCCCTGAATCCTGATTCCTGAATCCCGACCCCTGAAACTCACGCCTTCGTCACCATCTTCGCCGCGTCGGCCAGCGTGGGCACCACAGCATCGAGATCGAGCTCGCTGACGGGCCGGCCCCGGTTGTAGCCGTAGGGCACGCAGAACACGGGCGAGCCGGCCGCACGCGCGGCCTGGGTATCGTTGAGCGAATCGCCAATCAGCAGCAGTTCGGCGGGCGCAACGCCAAAGTGCTCACAGGCGTGCAGCAGCGGCAGCGGATCGGGCTTGCGTTTGGGCAGACTGTCGCCGGAGAGGATCAGTTCGAAGTAATCGAACAACCCGGTATCCTTCAACAATGGATGTGTGAACGCGGCCGCCTTGTTGGTGATGCAGGCCACATGCACGCCCATGGCCTTGAAGGCATCGAGACCTTCGACCACACCGGCGTAGGGCCGCGAGTTGCGCGACACGTGTTCGCCGTAATGTTTCTGGTACAGCGCGATGGCCCGTTCGAAGAGCTCGGGCGCAGGCTCGGCATCCATTTCACCGGTGAGCACGCGCTTGACCAGCCGCGACACGCCGTTGCCGATGTAGGTGGCGATGGTGTCCGCGCTCGGGCAGGGCATGCCCAGGTCGGCCATCATCAGCTCGGCTGCGTAGGCCAGGTCAGGGGCCGTGTTGAGTAGCGTGCCGTCGAGATCGATGACGACGGCCTTGATGGGGAGGGGGAAGCTTTTCATGGTGGTGAGTGGTGAGTCGCGAGTGGTGAGTGGTGGGGAGCGGTTTTTCCACTCACCGCTTACCACTCCCCACTCTGCGGTTTCAGACCTTCGCCAGCTCCGCACGCATCTGACCGATGATGCTGTCATAGCGGTTCGGATCGCTGTCGTTACGCTTGCCGAACACGGCGGAACCGGCGACGAAGGTATCGACACCCGCTGCAGCAACTTCGGCGATATTCGCCGGGCCGACGCCACCGTCGATTTCGATGTTCACGTTCAAGCCGCGCTCGTCGATCATCTTGCGCACCTTGCGCGCCTTGTCGAGCACGTAGGGGATGAACTTCTGGCCGCCGAAGCCGGGGTTCACGCTCATCAGCAGCACCATGTCGATCTTGTCCAGCGTGTATTCGAGCACATCCAGCGGGGTGGCAGGGTTGAACACCAGGCCGGGCTTGCAGCCGAGTTCGCGGATCATGCCGATGGTGCGGTCGATGTGCTCGCTGGCTTCCGGGTGGAAGGTGATGTAGGTCGCGCCGGCCTTGGCGAAGTCGGGGATGATGCGGTCGACCGGCTTGACCATGAGGTGCACGTCGATGGGCGCGGTGACGCCGTGCTTGCGCAGGGCTTCGCACACCAGCGGGCCGATGGTGAGGTTGGGCACGTAGTGGTTGTCCATCACGTCGAAGTGGACGATGTCCGCGCCGGCTTTCAGCACGTTGTCGACTTCCTCGCCGAGCTTGGCGAAGTCAGCCGAAAGGATGGACGGGGCGATACGGTAGGTCATGGCAAGCTCCGGGAAGATGAGGGGATCAGAAACCCGGCCATTTTAGCAGGCTGCACGGGCCCCGCGAGCCGCGAGTTTTACAACAGGCCGACAAGGCATTGCGCTACACTCCGGCCATTCCAACCCCCCGCGAGCAACGCCGTGGCCGAAGGCAAGAAATATCAAATCGACATCAGCGTGAACACCGCGTACCTGGCCGACCAGAGCGACCCCTCTTCCGACCGCTACGTGTTCGCCTACACCGTAACCATCGCCAATGTGGGCACGGTCGCCGCGCAGCTCATCTCGCGGCACTGGGTCATCACCGATGCGGAAAGCGTCACCCAGGAAGTGAAGGGCCTGGGCGTGGTGGGCGAACAGCCCCTGCTGCGTCCGGGCGAAAGTTTCGAATACACCAGCGGCACAGCGATGGCGACCCCGGTGGGCACCATGCGCGGCACGTACCAGATGGTGGCGGAAGACGGCAACAAGTTCGACGCCGAGATTCCCACCTTCACCCTGTCGATGCCGCGCGTACTGCATTGAAGGGGTAAACGGTGAGCGGTGAACAGCCATGGCCGCAACGTGGTTCCGTTCACTGCTTACCGCTTACCATTTACCTCTTCATCGTCCACCACACGATGAACAGCAACAGGCCCAGCGCCACACCCGCCTCCAGCAACAACCAGCCCAGACCTTGGCTTTCCATTTCTTTCCCCTTCTTCGCCTGACCGCATCTTTGCGTGCGTCGATGCCGCGTGCAAGCCTTTTCGCCGGCCTGGCCCTGCTGGGCGCGTGCACCACACCGCTGCCCCTGCCTTCGCCCGGCACGCCCGTGCCGAGCACCCCAGCCGAACCGGTACCGTCGCCCGGCGTCACGCCCACGCCGCCGCCCGCCCTGCCCACGCCTGCGCAAGCCTGGCCCACGCTCAAGCCGGCCGACTGGTCCGCCGTGCCCGGCTGGAATGACGATGCGGTGGCAGAAGCCTGGCCGGCCCTGCTCTCGGGCTGCACCGCGCTCCGGCGGCAAAGCGCGTGGCAGGCGATCTGTGCCGATGCCGCCGCAATGCCGCCACCGGACGACAACACGGCACGCGCATTTTTCCAGGCGCGCTTTCAGCCCTGGCAAGCCACCCAGGAAGACGGCACGGAAGACGGCCTGGTCACCGGCTACTACGAGCCGCTGCTCAAGGGCGACCGGGTGCGTACCGAGAAGGCACGCCACCCGTTGTATGCGGTGCCGCCAGACCTCGTCAGCGTCGATCTCGCCGCGCTGTATCCCGAACTGAAGAACCTGCGCCTGCGCGGCAAGCTCGTCGGCAACAAGCTGGTGCCCTACCCCGCGCGCCGCGACATCGAGGCGAGCGGCTTTCCGGGCAAGCCCGTGGCTTGGGCAGACGATCCGGTCGACTTGTTTTTTTTGCAGATTCAGGGCTCGGGCCGCATCGAACTGCCGGACGGCAGTCACCTGCGCGTGGGCTACGCCGACCAGAACGGCCATCCCTATGTATCGATCGGCAAGCTGCTGGTCGAGCGCGGCGAGCTCAAGCTCGAAGAAGCCTCGATGCAGGGCATCAAGAACTGGGGCGCGAAGAACCCGGACAAGCTCGCCGAGCTGCTGGCCGCCAACCCCAGCTATGTCTTTTTCCGTGAACTGCCCGACGGACTCGCCGGGCCGCTGGGCGCGCTGGGCGTACCGCTGACCGGTGGCCGCTCGATTGCGGTCGACCCACGTCTGGTGCCGCTGGGTGCGCCGGTTTTTCTCGCCACCACGCAGCCCAATTCCAGCCAGCCGCTGAACCGGCTGGTGATGGCACAGGACACCGGCGGCGCGATTCGCGGCGGCGTGCGGGCGGATTTTTTCTGGGGATTTGGTGATGCGGCGGGCGAACTGGCCGGCCGCATGAAACAGCGCGGCCGCATGTGGGTGCTGCTGCCGCGCGATTATCCGATGTCGCCCGTGGCGCGACGCTAGCTGGCAGCCCAGCCAGCGCCTAGCTCAGACGTCAGCCGAGCAGATCGGCCAGTTCGTCGGCGTGGGCCTCCTCCATGGCGAGGATGCCTTCGAGCATGACCCGCGTGGTGGGGTCCTTTTCACCAAAGTACTGGATCATTTCACGATAGCTCTCGATGGCAATGCGTTCCGCAATGAGGTTCTCGCGGATCATGGCGTCGAGCGTCTCACAGGTGCGGTATTCGGCGTGCGAGCGGCCGGTGAGGCTTTCCGGATCGAATTCCGGTTTGCCGCCCAGCTGTACCACGCGTCGGGCCAGCAGGTCAGCGTGGCCCAGTTCCTCGCCGGAATGCACCATGAACTCCTTGGCGATCGGCTCGGCATTGATGCCGCGCGCCACAAAGGCGTGCTGCCGGTAGCGCAGAGTGCAGACCAGCTCGGTGGCCAGCGCGTCATTGAGCAGCCGGACCGCCGCTTCGGCGTCCAGCTTGTAGTTGCCGGTGAGCGCCCCTTCTTCGATGTGCTTGCGGGCCTGCGCCCGCAGGGCCTTCACATCGGTAAGAAAGGGGCTCTCGGCCACCGCGTCATCGCGGCGCTTCAGTGTTACGGATTGTGCGGATTTCATGGGGTTTCTCCTGGTTCGTGTGCTTACATCTTCTGCTGCACGTCCTTGGCGGTGTCCTGCACCTTCTCGCCACCGCGCTCAAGATCCTTGCCTGCACCTGCAACGGTGTTACACCCGGCAAGCACGACAAAAGTGGATGACATCAACAGGGCAATAATCGTTTTCATGGTGAACTCCTGATAAGTAGTGTGGGTCGTCAATTCAACCGGTCGCGCATGTCGCCCTGTTGATGGTGTCATCCTAGGGCAGCGGTTTCGATGCATCTGTCGGCGTGAACGGATTGACCTGTCAGAGGATTCCTGCAATAACCGGCGGGACGCATCCATCCACCTTCATTCGATCATGCCCAAGCCCCTTCCCAGCCTGCAGGCCGCCCTCAAAATCCACGACCGTCTGCAACCCAGCGGGCACATCACGCTCGCGCTGGGAATGGTCCTGCTCATCGGCGTGCTGGTCGCCAGCTACATGCAGGTGTCGGTTGGCATCGAGACCATGCAGCAGCATGAAGTGACGGCGAATCACGCCGAACACATTCAGGAATTCGAGAACGAGATGCAGGAAGCACAGGCCATCACGCGTGCCTACGCACTCACGCGCGACATGGGTTATCTGGAAACCCTGGGCCAGTCATTCGAATCGATCGGCAGCTTGCGGCAGACCCTCAAACACGATCTGGCAGGCAGCACCGAAGTCGACACAACGGATTTCCTGCCCAAGGCCGACGTTGCCCTGGACGATCTCAAGGCCGTGGTGGAACGCATCCACGCCGGCGAAACGGTGACGCGCGAACGCCTGGACGACAACGCCGCCCTGATGCGTGCCTACCGGCAGGCCTCGAACACGATCCAGAGCACGCTGCTCCGGATCAACGTCGACCGGGTGCAACAGTCGATCCGGCAGTTCGAGCTCACCCGCTTCGCCATTGTGTTTCTGGCCGTGGCCGCCTTGCTGCTGTTGCTGGTGGCGGTGGTGCAAAAGCACAAGCGGCAGCAGCTCATCGAACGGCTGGACCAGATGCTGCGCAACGAAAACCAGAAGCTGGAAAACCAGGTGGAATCCCGCACGCAGGAGTTGAAGCAGCTGGCCACGTATCTCACCACGCTGCAGGAACGTGAAAAGCACAATCTTGCACGGGAACTGCATGACGAACTTGGTGCCCTGCTCACCGCAGCAAAGATGGATGCCGACTGGGTCGAACGCAAGCTGCCGCCGGAATCACGCGAAGCCATGGCCGACCGGCTCAACCGCCTGCGCCAGAACCTCATCGGCGGCATCACGCTCAAACGCCGCATCACCAATGGATTGCGCCCCGCCCTGCTGCATGACCTGGGATTGGTGCAGGCACTGAACGCGCTGGTCGAGGAATACCGTCAGGGTGGCGACATCGACGTGGTGCTCGATCTGCCGGAGGCCGCATTTGACATCAGCGAGGAAAAGGGCCTGAGCCTCTACCGCATCGTGCAGGAAGCGCTGACCAACATCCGCAAGTACGCGCAGGCACGGCAGGTGCGCATCAGCCTGTATCAGGAAGAGGCCACGCTGCGCTTGCGTATCGAGGACGACGGCATCGGTTTCGATCCGCATTCCCCCAAACTGGCGCGGCATGGGCTGGCCGGCATCAAGCACCGGGTGCTCACGCACGGCGGACAGCTCGACATCCAGACTGCGCCCGGGCAAGGCGTGCGCATCCTGGCCACGCTGCCTGTCTGAAACCGGCAACCCGGGCCGGCCGGTTCAGCCGGCGGCCTTGCGCTCGGCCGCGTCCGAAACAAAACCGATCAGCCGGTCGATGTGCAGGGACTTGTCGAAAAAGGCATCGGTGCCCAGGGTTTCGCAACGCTGGCGCATGGTGGCGTGGCTGAAATTGGTCAGCACCACTTTCTTGGGATCGCCATAGCGTTCGGGAGTATGACGCAGCGCATCGAGCACACCGATGCCGCTGCCCTGCTTGAGTTCGATATCGATGACCACCACGTCGGCCGGGGTGTCGGAGAGCCTTTGCAGGGCTTCGTTTTCCCCTTCGGCGCATCCCACGAGTTCGACCCCGTCGATCTCGCCAAGCACGCCGGACAACAGCTCCTGCAACAGGGCTGAATCCTCGATCAGGAAAACCTTGAGTGGGGGTCCGGATGGTTCCATGGTTTTACTGTGCGCGGGCACGCACGAAATCTCCTCGGTAAAGAATGCCCTGAATCACACCGCGATCAGGCCGTGGCGCATGGCATAGGTTGCCATTTCAGCGTTGCTGGTGACATTGAGTTTTTCGGTGACGCGGGAACGATAGGTGCTCACCGTCTTCACGCTCAGGTGCAGCAGAGAGGCGATGTCGGAAACCGATTCGCCACGCGCCAGCCGCAGAAACACCTGAAGCTCGCGGTCGGACAGCGCCTCGTGCAGCGCGCTGCTGCGTTCACCGCTCATTTCCTCGGCCAGCAGTTCTGCCGTGCGGGCGGAGACGTAGCGACGCCCCAGCGCAACCGTGCGGATGGCACGCAGCAGTTCGTCCCGTTCGCAATCCTTGCAGAGATAGCCGCTGGCCCCGTTCTTGATCATGGCCAGGGCATAGCTCTCTTCCGGAAAACCGCTGAGGATGAGCACCCGGGTGTCGGGGTGGCGCTGGCGCACCGCCCGAAGCACGTCGACACCACTTTTGCCGGGCAGCGAAATGTCCAGCAACAGCACGTCGCAGGGGGCGGTCTTCAGGCCGGCCATCGCCGCATCGCCGTCCCCCGCTTCAAAGGCGATGTTGATCCCCGAGTCCTCCGAGAGCAGCTCGCGAAAACCCGTACGGACGATCTGGTGATCATCAACAATAGCCACATGAATCATCTCGATCTCCTGAGCAGGGAACTGTGTGCCATCTTAGTACAAGGCACCGCTGGCTAGCGGCCACGCACCAGGTTGACCAGGAAGGTCACCAGCGCCATGACCAGGAACACCACGAACAGGATCTTGGCAATGCCAGCCGCCCCCGAAGCCAGGCCGGAAAAACCCAGCACGGCAGCAATGATGGCAACAATGAAAAAGATGAGCGCGTAATGAAGCATGAGGTTCTCCTTGAATTTATCGTGAATCCTCCGGCATGACCCAGGTCGGGCAGCCTTGCGGAGGCTTCGTTGTCGTGGCTTCCAGCTTAACCGCGTGAGACAGCGGGGCTATCGGCTTACGACGATCCATGTGTCAGACGATTCCTACACGCCCCGGCCGGTGCCGCACCGGGGCGAGCCTTACTTCAGGGCGCGTGCGGCCGCCAGGCCCAGCACCAGGAAGATCAGGAACAGGGCCACGGCGATGAAGAACAGCACCTGCGCGATGGCCCCCGCGCCCGCAGCAATGCCTGTAAAGCCGAATACCCCGGCAACCAGCGATACGATGAAAAATACGAGTGCCCACTTCAGCATGATTTCGGTCCTCTCAATGGTTGGGTCACCCTGCATCCGACCCGGGGGCCGGTGACAGGCGGATACCGGACGGCTGGCTGGCTTCCGGCCTGTGCCCGGTAAGAGGCATCAGGCGGGTGGCATCAGGCTGCGATGATCTGCACCGGCCGGCAGGTAAACAGCGTCAGGCATCGACGCCGCAGTTGCATGATGGCCGCACCGGCACGCGCGCGCTGTCGGACACAGCCGCGATTCGACTCGGTGCGGGGCGCGCCCGCACGTCAGCATCGTCCGACACACCGCCCCGGCGCACCCGTCACCCGATACCCGTGTCAGACAAACCCTACATCCCCGGGCGGTGCCGTCTTCTACACGCCTCGCTGCCGGCTCTCTAAGCTGTGAATCAGGCCGGCAACGTTGCCGACGCCATCCAACCTTCACAGGAGATCAACATGGAATCCACGACCAATCGCGCCGCAGCCGAACTCAAGGAACTTGCCAACGGTGCTGCCGCCGAACACGCCCGCCGCTCCATCGCTGAGGCACGTGCCTGCGCCGAGGACCTGGCCGCACGCGGCAGCGAAGCTCTCCACAATGGCAGCGTGCGTGCCCGCAAGGCAATCAATCGCGCCAGTGAGCAAACCGCACACTACGTCCAGGAGCAGCCGCTGAAATCGCTGCTGATCGCGGCAGCAGCAGGGGCCGCAATCGCCGTGCTGGCCGGGGCCATCAGCAAGCGCCGCCAGTCTTGATGCAGCCGTCCGGCACCTGAGGCATCGCCACGATGTTTCCGCCCCTGCTCCGTCTGTTTCTGGACGAACCCGAGTTGCTGGTGAGCCATGCCAGCGCCTACAGCGAGCTCTTCCGCGAGGATGTGTCCCGCTGGCAGGCGCGCCAGACCCGCCGCCTGGTCCATTACCTGGTCCTGGCGGCCTCGCTCGTCATGGCACTGGGGCTGGGCGGCGTGGCACTGATGCTGCACGCCGTCACCGGCAGCAGCCACTGGCTGCTCTGGGCGGTACCGGTCAGCCCCCTGCTGGCCGCGCTGGCAACCGGAGTCGCCTGGCGCGCCGTGCCCCGTGAGGGCACGGCATTTCCGCGTGTGCGCCGGCAGGTTGCCGAAGACCTGGAACTGTTTGGCCTGAAGGACACCCGCCCATGACCCCGCAATCCGACTCCACACACTATGGGCCTGACGACGGCCCGGTTGACGCCGCTCCCCGCAACTGGAGTGCCGCAGAAATCCGCCTGCAACGCAACCGCGACCGGCTGCGACAGCACTTTGACCAGCCAGCCGAATCGCGCAGCGCGTTTTCCACCGTGAGCGATCTTGCGCAACTTGCCGCGCCCGTCGCACGCGAATTTGTGCGCCAGCACCCTGCTGCCACGCTCTCGGGCGCGGCGCTGGCGGGCGCATGGCTGGTGCGCATGAAGCCCTGGCAGTTTCTCGGCAGTTCGATGATCGCCGGTCTGCTCGCGCGCCAGGCCATTTCAATGTCGCTGTCGTCGGGCAGCCAGCTGATAAGCCTGCTGGCCTCCGGTGCCTTGCGCAGCACCACGCCCCCACCACGTACCCCGCCGATGGAATGACCGTGCGACGGCCTGCCACCGGCCGGCCCTTGCCGCTGACCGCAACCAGGAGTCCACCATGTCGAAACGTCTGCAACACTGGCGCGCACGTCTGACCCAGACGCGCGGTTTTCATCCTGTCTGGATCGTTTTTGCCGTCGGGGCCACCGCCATGACGGCCGCGCTGATCCTCATTCCGGCAGAACTCCTCACCTTCCCGTCGCGGCATGCAAGCACCCCGCATGGCACGACCCAGGCCGCATCGCCGGCACCTGCGCCCGCTCCGGCGTTGCGCTCGCCCATCATGCCGGCGGTCTTCCATCCCCCGGCCGAGGCAGACATGCCCAAAGGGGAATTCGGCAAAATGGTGCAGCTGGGACACGACATCCTCGTCGACACCCAGACCCATGCCCGCGCGTATGTGGGCAACGGACTCAATTGTGCGAACTGCCATCTCGATGCGGGGCGCAAGGCCGATTCCGCGCCGCTGTGGGGCGCCTATGCCATGTACCCCGCGTATCGCGAGAAGAACCACAAGGTCAACAGCTACGAAGACCGTCTGCGCGACTGCTTCCGCTTCAGCATGAACGGCAAGGCCCCGCCGCCGGGCAGCCCGGAGCTGATCGCCCTGACCAGTTACAGCTATTGGCTCGCCACCGGGGCACCGACCGGCGCCCGCCTGCCCGGCAGCGGCTATCCCGCCCTGGACGAACCGCCTCTCGCGCCGGACGCCACGCGCGGCGCACAGGTCTACGCCAGCCATTGCGCGGCGTGCCACGGTGCCGAGGGCCAGGGTACGCGTGCCGGCGCACGCTACGCCTTTCCGCCTCTGTGGGGCATCGATTCGTTCAATGGTGGCGCAGGCATGGCACGGGTGGCCACGGCGGCCGAATTCATCCATGCCAACATGCCACTGGGCCAGGGAGGCACCCTGAGCGTGCAGGAAGCCTGGGATGTGGCGCAGTTCGTGAACAGCCATGACCGCCCGGCCGACCCGCGCACGCATTCCTGATCCGTGGGGTCCGGGTGCGGTGCGGGCATGATCAACGTACGCACCATGCCCCATCCCGCCGACACGCCCGGCAGGCTTTCCGCCACAGAGCTGACTGACCGGACACGCCCCCATGACAACGCCCTGGCAGAACCAGGGCGTTGTCATGGGGGCGTCGTAGCCGGCCGGCAGTGCTGGCCGGCCACGGTGCCTCACTGCCAGTCGCTGTTGCGATTGACCTTGCTCTGCCATTCGTCGATCTGTTTCTCGGCTTCGTCCTTGGTCAGGCCGTAGCGCTCCTGGATCTTGCCGGCGAGCTGTTCACGACGGCCTTCGATCACGTCGAAATCGTCATCGGTGAGTTTGCCCCACTGCTCCTTGACCTTGCCTTTGGCCTGCTTCCAGTTGCCTTCGATGATGTCCCAGTTCATGGTTTTCTCCTTGGATTGAACACTGTGCATGCAAGACTGGCGGGTGCGGCATGCATGCGAACGCCGCACCCAAGGGGTTTACGACTTGACCGCGAGCTCGTTCTTCACGTCGCGTACTTCGGCCACGCTGCGGGCGATGCTTTCAGCCGAGAGGCGTTCGGTTTCGCTCGGCACCGTGCCGCTGAGCGTGACCACGCCCTGCTCGGTTTCGACGCTGACGGCCAGCGCGCTCACCGCCGGGCTTTCGGCAAAGCGCGACTTCACCTTGGTGGTGATCGCGGTGTCGTCGAGTGCCTGACCGACATCCGCCTGGACCTGATCCATGCGTTCGCCTGCGGCGTCGGCCTTGGCGCTCATTTCGGCCCCGACCTGATCGACCTGCGTGCTCATGTCGGCGGTTTCGTCCCTGGAACAGCCGGCCAGGCCGATCAGGCCGACGGCCGCTGCGGTGGCAACCCAGATGCGAGTGGTATTCATGCTTTCTCCTTTGATCAAGAATCAGATGGGCGGCCGGAATCGCTGACGATTCCGGCCAGCGAACTTACTGGTGGTATTTCACCTTGGCATTGCTGATGCAGGCATCCTTGGCGCTGCCCGACAGGGCATCGCAGCGTTCCTTCTCAACCTTGTAGTAAGCCTTCATCTGCTCGGCTGTGGTCTCGGCGCGCTCTTTGCCCATCTTTTCGTTGAGCTTGGCTTCGCTCTTGTCGCGGGTATAGGCGGCTTCGGCGTTTTTCTGGCACACATCACGGGCGTTGCCGGACAGGCTCTTGCACTTGTCCTTGGCAACCTCGTAGTTATGCTTGGCCATGTCCTTGGCGGCGTCGGCCTGGGCTTCTGCCCGATCCTTCATGGCAGCTTCGACATCCGCCGCATGGGCGGGGCTCAGGGCTATTGCGCTCAGCGCAAAGAACATTGCGGCACGCAGTTTCATGGTTCTCTCCTCTGTGGATGGGTGGTCAACATGCTGCAATTCAGCATGGACCCACTGTAGCCAGCGGCCCGGGGGCGGCCTATCCGACAAGGCTGAGAAACCTGTAGGTGGCAGGTGGGTCGTATGTAGTCCTCGGCTGACGCCCGCATTGACCTGCCTGCCCGCTTGTTGAATGGCCGGGTTCGT
Organism: Hydrogenophilales bacterium; assembly: GCA_041639515.1. Classification (GTDB taxonomy): domain Bacteria; phylum Pseudomonadota; class Gammaproteobacteria; order Burkholderiales; family Thiobacillaceae; genus Thiobacillus. The sequence goes on from JBEQCD010000027.1 coordinate 13,317, forward strand.
GATGCACTCCGGGTTCAACAGGAAATCACCATGAACACCCCGCTGACCCTCGCCGTAGAAGGCATGACCTGCGCCAGCTGCGCCACGCGCCTGGAGAAAGTCCTGCGTGCGCTGCCCGGCGTCACCGCCGCACACGTCAACCTGGCCACCGAAACCGCCAGCCTGGAAGGCCGTGCCGATCTCGCTGCGGCGTGTGAAGCCATCGCCCGCGCAGGTTTTCGCGTGCCGACCGACACCCTCTCGCTTGCCATTGGCGGCATGACCTGCGCCAGCTGCTCGACACGGCTGGAAACCGTGCTGACCCGGGTGCCCGGCGTACGCTCGGCGCAGGTGAATCTGGCCACTGAACAGGCCACGCTCGACATCGTGCGCGGCACGTCCATCGCCACACTGGTTGCGGCGGTCGAGCGGGCGGGCTTTCGTGCCAGCGTGCCGGACGAGGCCCCGCCGCCCGGGCAGGCGACGCGCGGATCCAAGGCCGGCCTGCATGTGGCGCTGGCGGCACTGCTGTCGCTGCCGCTCGTGCTTCCCATGCTGGCGCTCCCGTTCGGACAACACCTCATGCTGCCCGGCTGGTTGCAGTTCGCGCTCGCCACGCCGGTGCAGTTCTGGCTCGGCGCGCGTTTCTACCGCGCCGGCTGGAAGGCGCTCGTCGCCGGCAGCGGCAACATGGACCTGCTGGTGGCAGTGGGCACGAGCGCAGCCTGGGGGCTGTCGGTCTATCTCCTGCTGGCCGAACCCGGTGCCCATCTGTATTTCGAGGCTTCGGCCGTGGTCATCAGCCTGGTGCTGCTCGGCAAATGGCTGGAAGCGCGCGCCAAGCGGCAGACCACCGAAGCAATCCGCGCGCTCCACGCGCTGCGCCCGACCACCGCGCGCGTGCGCACCGACGGCGTCGACCGCGACCTGCCCATTGCCGCGCTGCGCGTGGGCGACCACCTCGTCGTGCGTCCCGGCGAACGCATCGCGGCCGATGCCGTCGTGGTCGAGGGCACGAGCAGCGTCGACGAATCCCTGCTCACGGGCGAAGCCCTGCCGGTGGACAAGCAGGCCGGCGACACGCTTACCGGCGGCGCGATCAATGCCCACGGCGTGCTCGTCGCCCGGGTGACGGCGGTGGGCGCGGAAACCGCGCTCGCCCGCATCATCCGCCTGGTGGAAGACGCGCAGACGAAGAAAGCACCGATCCAGCGGCTGGTGGATCGCGTCAGCGCGGTGTTCGTGCCGGTGGTGATGGCGATTGCGCTGGCGACGTTCGTCGGCTGGTGGCTGGCCGGCAGCGGCATCGAGACGGCGATCCTCAACACCGTGGCGGTACTGGTGATCGCCTGTCCGTGCGCGCTCGGGCTCGCCACACCCACCGCGATCATGGCCGGCACCGGCGTCGCCGCACGCCACGGCATCCTCATCCGCGACGCGGAAGCACTGGAACGCGCGCACCGGGTCGACACCGTGGTGTTCGACAAGACCGGCACGCTCACCGACGGCACACCCCGCGTCGTTGCCTGCCTCGCCGCAGACGGCGACACGGACGCCGTGCTCGCCCATGCCGCGCGCCTGCAGGCCGGCAGCGAGCATCCGCTGGCGCGCGCGGTGCTGGCCGAAGCACAGGCACGCGGACTCGGCGGCACGCCTGCGCACGCGGTCGAAGCACTGCCCGGACGCGGCCTGGCGGGCGAACTGGACGGCGCAATCTGGCACCTGGGCAGCCGCCGGCTGATGCACGAACACGGTGTCGATACCACGCCGCTTGATACCCGCGCATTCGAAGCCGCCGGCCACAGCCTCGCCTGGCTGGCACGCGGGCAAACCCTGGCCGGCGTGATCGCCTTCGGCGATGCGCTGAAACCCGGCGCAGCCCGTGCCGTGGCGCAGCTACAGGCACGCGGCGTGGCAACCGTGCTACTCACCGGCGACCATGCCGGGGCCGCCGAGACCGCCGCGCGCGCGCTCGGCATTCCCCGCGTGCGCGCCGATGTGCTGCCCGCAGACAAGGCGGCGGAAATCGCCGCGCTGAAAGCCGGCGGACACGTCGTGGCCATGGTGGGGGACGGCGTGAACGACGCGCCGGCGCTTGCCGCAGCCGACGTGGGAATCGCCATGGGCGGTGGCACCGACGTGGCCACCCACACCGCCGGCATCACGCTCATGCACGGCGATCCCCTGCGCGTCGCTGACGCGCTCGACATCTCGCGCCGCACCCACGTCAAGATCCGCCAGAACCTGTTCTGGGCCTTCGTCTACAACGTCATCGGCATCCCGCTCGCGGCGGCAGGCTTGCTCAACCCGGTGATTGCCGGTGCCGCCATGGCGTTTTCCAGCGTGAGCGTGGTGAGCAATGCGCTGCTGCTGAAACGCTGGCGGCCGGGCGCGACCGGGCGGTAAGAGGATTTACCGCACGGGCCTCATGGCCGCCCGGTCCAGTCGTACGTCACCTCGATCAGCACCAGGGCACGCACGGGCCGGCCGGCCTTCTGTCCCGGCGTGAAGCGTGCCGTGCGGAAAGCGTCGAGGGCCGACGCATCGAATACACCGGGCGGCGTGCTCTCGACCACTTCGACCTGGCTGACACGGCCATCCGCCTCCACTTTCAGTTGCACGCGCACGCGGCCGGACTGGCGCTTCTGGTCCGCTTCGGCCGGATAGACCGGGTCGATGTCGGTGCGCGCCGTGGGTTGCCGGTCGAGTTGCCGTGCCGTGTAGTAGGTCAGGTCAACGACCGAGTCGAGCGCCAGGGCACTGCGGGCAGGCTCGACCGGCGGCGCAGCGGGTGGCGGCGGGGCCACCGGTGCAGGGGGCGCGGCAGGCGGTGGGTCAGGTGGGCGGGCAGGGGGTGCGGCACCGAGGATGGCAGTGGGTGCCAGGGTGGGCGAAGGCTGGAGCGAGGGGTCAGGCTCAGTATCGGGTGGCGGCGACACCTGGGGGGGCACCGCCGGATCGAGGCGTGCCTGCAGGACGACTTCGTGCCCCGCCGGTGCGCCCGAAGGTGCAACCTGGATCAGGCCGATGAGCGCGCCGTGCACGACCAGCGAAATCCACAGCGCCACGAGCGGCCGCCGCACACGCGGAGGCAGGGTGGGGAGGGTCGGTTCTTCGAAGGCGGTGCTCACGGCTGGGACGGTATCCGGTCCAAGAAGACTATCCGCGCGCAGGGCGGGGCCGGCCTAGAATAGGGGCCGAAACAAGAACAGGAGACAGCCATGAAATTCCGCGCCATAGCGGCCGCCATCTTAGCATCGGCCTTTGCCCTGACCGCCCACGCCAACGGCGTATCGGTCAGCAAGACCACGATCCAGGCCGCCGACGGCTCCGATGTGCCAGTGGAGATCGCCACCCCGGCCGGCACCGGCCCCTTCCCGCCGGTGCTGTTCATCCATGCCAAGCGCGGCTACGAGGGCGACGAGCGCGCCCACATCCAGGAACTCGCCGCACAGGGCTTTCTTGTCGTGGCACCCGACTGGCAGAGCGGCCGCTTCATCGAGCGCTGGCCCTCGGCGCACAATCCGGAAACCGAACTCGACGTGGAAGCCGGGCTCGATTATCTGAAGTCGCTGCCCAATGTGTGCAAGGGCAAGGTCGGCATCGTCGGCCTGTCGCGCGGCCCCTACTACGCGATCCGCCTCGCCGCCAAGCGCGGCAACGACATCGCCGCCATCGTCAGCTACTACGGCCACATGCAGAACCCCAATGCGCCGGAACCCGACCAGCTGTTCCGCATTGCTCCCGAGGTGATGCAGATGACCACCCCCACTCTCTACCTCATCGGCGAACAGGATTACGAACTGCGCCGCATGGTGGGTGGCCGCGCCTTCTACGCACTGTGGGAGCGCGGCGTGCCGGTGGAATACCAGGTCTATCCGATGGCGCGGCGCGCATTCGACTTCCGCCCCGACCAGACGCCGGAAGAAAAGATCGCCAAGCGCCACGCGCGCGAACGCGCGAAGGCCTGGCTGGTGCAATGGATGAAACTCACACCGGACATGCGCTGTTCCTGACGCCCCGTTTTGATCCGCTTTTACCGCGCCATGCACCACAAGCGCTCAGGCTCGCCCCGCTCCCATTCTGCCGAAATCAGCATAAGCACTTGATAACTCAGCACTCCTCAAGCTGGCACGCTGTCTGCTAATACAGAACTGAGTACCCAGACCTATTGGCCAGGTTGCTCAGGCAGTCTCCTCCGATCTTGCGGCCTCTCCGGAGGCCGCCTTTTTTTGCGGAGCACGACCCCATACCGAGAACGACATGAGAGTACTGATCGTAGAAAACCAGCCCGACCGGCTGGCCATGCTGATGCCCGCGCTCGAAGCAGCCGGTTGCGTGGTGACCGCCACCCTCAATTCCGCGCGCAGCCTGGATGTGCAGATCCAGGCCCTGCGCCCCGACGTGGTGATCGTCGCCACCGACTCACCCGACCGCGACACGCTGGAACACATCTGCGTGGCCAACCAGGGCTGCCCGCGCCCCATCGTCATGTTCACCGATGACGGCAGCAGCGAAGCTATCCGCGCCGCCACGCAGGCGGGGGTCACCTCCTATGTGGTAGATGGCCTCGATGCCGCACGCCTGAAGCCTATCCTCGACGTGGCGGTGTCGCGCTTCGAGGCCTTCCAGGCGCTGCACGACCAGCTCGAACAAACCCGGCTCGAACTCTCGGAACGCAAGCTCATCGACCAGGCCAAGGCCCTGCTCATCAAACAGACCGGCGCATCGGAGCCGGAGGTCTATCGCGAGATGCGCCGCGCCGCGATGGACCGGGGCCTGAAACTCGCCGACATTGCGCGGCAAATCCTGCACAAGGCCTGATCCGATTGGTGCATGACCGGGCAATCGCGCACCCAATGTGTGCGCGATTGCAGCATCCGGCCCAGGCGCAATTCCCACCTTCACCCCGCAAACCCTTGCATACCGTGCTTTCCGCAAACTGGCACAGCGGTTGCTAATACCTCAGCGAAGAGTCGCAACGATGTGGCTTTCAGCGTGACCGTCAAATCATTCGTAACTGGACAAAGGCGTCCGCCCTGAAGGCGACGCCTTTTTTATTTGGAGAACACACCGTGAGCGACACCCTCGACAAACCCCAGGTACTGGATCCCAGCAAGCGTGACTTCATGAAGAAAACCACCGGACTCTCCGTTGCCGCCGCCCTCATGGCCATGGTGCCCCCCGGCGTGCGCAGCGGCGCCTGGGCCGCCGGCTCCGACGCCCCCGAAAAACCCAATCTCACCATCGGTTTCATTCCGCTGACAGACTGTGCCTCGGTGGTGATTTCCTCGGTGAAGGGATTCGACAAGAAATACGGCCTCACCATCACGCCGTCGAAAGAAGCCTCGTGGGCTGCGGTGCGCGACAAGCTGGTGAACGGCGAACTTGATGCCGCACATGTGCTCTATGGCCTGATCTACGGCGTACACCTTGGCGTCGGCGGACCGAAAAAGGACATGTCAGTGCTGGCGACGATCAACAACAACGGCCAGGCGATTTCGCTGTCGAACCAATTGAAAGCGAAAGGCGTCACCGACGGGGCATCGCTCTCCAAACTGGTGAAGGCCGAACCCAAGGAATACACCTTCGCCCAGACTTTCCCTACCGGCACCCACGCCATGTGGCTCTACTACTGGCTGGCGGCCTACGGCATCAATCCGTTCAAGGAAACCAAGGTCATCACCGTGCCGCCGCCGCAGATGATCGCCAACATGCGTGTGGACAACATGGACGGCTTCTGCGTGGGCGAACCGTGGAATGCGCGCGCGATCCGCGACAACATCGGCTTCACCGCCGTGACCACGCAGGACATCTGGAAGGACCACCCGGAGAAGGTGCTCGGCACCACGGCCGAATTCGTGCAGCGCTACCCCAATACCGCACGTGCGATGACCGCTGCGATCCTCGACGCCGCCAAGTACATCGACACCATGAGCAATCGCTCGGAAGTGGCGAAGATCATCTCGGCCAAGTCCTACGTCAACACCGACTTCGATTCTCTTGAAGACCGCATGCTAGGCCAGTACGACAACGGCATCGGCAAGAAATGGAAAGACCCCAACTACATGAAGTTCTACAGCGACGGCGCGGTGGGCTTCCCCTATCTGTCGGATGGCATGTGGTTCCTCACCCAGCACAAGCGCTGGGGCCTCCTGAAGGATCACCCGGATTACCTCGCCGTCGCCAAGCAGATCAACCGCATCGACGTCTACAAGGACGCCGCCGCCATGACCAAGACGCCGCTGCCCAAGTCCGACATGCGCACGTCCAAGCTCATCGACGGCGTGGTGTGGGACGGCAAGAATCCCAAGGCCTATGCCGACGGTTTCAAGATCAAGGCCTGACCCCGGCGCTGAAGGAGAGTCCGCATGAACGCTGTCACCCTCAATGAAACGCTGTCGCAGACGCTGGCCGCCCCCGAGACCGAAAAGCTCGCGGCGCCGGCGGCCGAGGTGCCCCGGCGCCGCACGCCGCTGTTCGAAACGGAAGGCGGCAAGCGCCTGCTCGAAGGCATGGGCAACCTCGTCAAATCCACCATCCCGCCGGTGCTGGGCCTGGCCCTCTTCATCGCGCTGTGGGCGCTCATCGCCAACAGCGGCGGGAGCATCCCCGGCCCGTCCGAAACCTGGTCCGCGGCGGTCGAGCTGTTTTCCGATCCTTTCTACGACAACGGCCCCAACGACAAGGGCATAGGCTGGAACGTGCTCAACTCGCTGTACCGCGTCGGCATCGGCTTCGGCATGGCGGCGCTGATCGGGATTCCGCTGGGCTTCCTGATCGGGCGCTTCACCTTCCTCAACCAGATGATGTCGCCCATCATCAGCATCCTGCGTCCGGTATCGCCGCTGGCCTGGCTGCCGATCGGCCTTTTGATGCTGAAGCAGGCCGAACCGGCGTCGATTTGGGTGATCTTCATCTCCAGCATCTGGCCGATGGTGCTGAACACGGCTGCGGGCGTGCAGCGCATACCGCAGGACTACATGAACGTGGCCCGCGTGCTCAACCTGTCCGAGTTCAAGATCTTCACCAAGATCCTGTTCCCGGCCGTGCTGCCCTACGTGCTCACCGGTGTGCGCCTGTCCATCGGCGTGGCCTGGCTCGTCATCGTCGCAGCGGAAATGCTCACCGGCGGCGTCGGCATCGGTTTCTGGGTGTGGGACGAGTGGAACAACCTCAACGTCGCCCACATCATCATCGCCATCTTCGTCGTCGGCATAGTCGGGCTCCTGCTGGAGCAGGCGCTGATGCTGATCGCGAAACGGTTCAGTTACGAGTGATAGGGGCCAGGGAATGTCGCTTCGCGCCTTCTCGACAAGCGCGGCCGAAGGCCGCACCTCTCCTGAATCCTGATCCCTGAATCCTGACCCCTCTTCACCGAATACTGCCCCCAGGGCCTCGCCCTAGAAAGGAAAAACATGCAAAGCTACGTCCAGATCGAAAACGCCGGCATGACCTTCAACACCAAGAAGGGCAAGTTCACCGCGCTCACCGACATCAACCTCCACATCGACCAGGGCGAGTTCATCGCGCTGATCGGCCACTCGGGCTGCGGCAAGTCCACGCTGCTGAACCTGGTGGCCGGCCTGCTCGACGCGACCGATGGCGTGCTGCTGCTCGCCAACAAGGAAATCAAGGGCCCCGGCCCGGAACGCGGCGTGGTGTTCCAGAACCATTCGCTGCTGCCCTGGCTCACCGCCTTCGAGAACGTCTATCTCGCCGTGGAAAAGGTGTTTGGCGGCAAGGAGAGCAAGGCCCAGATGAAGGCGCGCACCAGCCAGGTGCTCGAGCTTGTCGGCCTCACCCACGCGGCGAACAAGCTGCCGGGTGAAATCTCCGGCGGCATGAAGCAGCGCGTCGGCATCGCCCGCGCACTGGCGATGGAGCCCAAGGTGCTGCTGCTGGACGAACCGTTCGGCGCGCTCGACGCACTCACCCGCGCCCACCTGCAGGACGAGCTGATGAAGATCGTCGCCGCGACCAAGAGCACAGTCATCATGGTGACGCACGACGTCGACGAAGCCGTGCTGCTGTCCGACCGCATCGTGATGATGACCAACGGCCCGGCTGCCACCATCGGCGAGGTTCTCAGCGTGGACCTGCCGCGCCCGCGCGACCGCCTGCAACTGGCACACGACCCGAAGTACCACGACCTGCGCAGCCAGGTGCTGGAATTCCTCTACAGCCGCCAGATGCGTCCCAAAGAGGCGGCGTAAAGCCGCATGGCGAGCCCCAGCACGCTCGCGGTCATCGAGCGATACGAAGAATATCGTCACGCGCTCAATGAGCTGATCGCCTCCATCGTCACCGGCATCGCCAGTCCGGCGCTGTTCGACGATGCGGGCGCGCGCGACGAGGCGGTGCGCTGTGCCGGCCGCCACTATCCCTTCGTCGATCTGCTCTACCTGCTGGATACCGAAGGAACGCAGACCACGCCCAACCTGCCGGTGCGCAAGGGGCATCCCGCTGCCGGCAAGGGCCTGGGCGCATCACGCGCACAGCGGCCTTACTTCATGCTCGCGCGCAGCCAGCCCGAAGGCGTGGCGATCACCGCACCCTATCTGTCCAACGCCAGCGGCCTGCTCTGCATCACGGCCATCGTGCGTGTGCAGCACGGCGACACCGCCGGTTATCTGGTGCTCGACATCGATCTGGCCGAAGCTGTGGCGTTCCTGATGGGGGACGCCTCACGCAAGCGCTTCGTGCCATTTTTCAAGGCGGTGTACAGCGTCATCGTCGCCGGCCTGTTTGCCGTGGTGTTGCTGCTCGGCTACGCCGCGCTGGTGGAGCTCACGGAAATCTTCATCTCGGCCGACGAGCCTGCCGACCTGCATCTCAAGCCCTTCGGCGTCATCATCTTCCTCACCCTGGGGCTGGCCGTATTCGACCTCGGCAAGACCATCCTCGAAGAAGAAGTGCTGATGCACAAGGATGTGTACCGCCACAGCTCCACCCGCCGCACCATCACCCGCTTCATGGCCGCCATTCTCATTGCGGTGTCGATCGAGGGCCTGCTGCTGATGTTCAAGTCGGCGGTGGGCGACGGCGAACACGTGCTCGACGGCGTGTGGATGATGGCTGCGGCCGTGGGCCTGCTGATCGGGCTGGGGCTGTATGTGTATCTCGGCGCGCGTGCCGAACAATTACTATTGAGCCAGAAGCCGAAAACAGGCACGATGAAGGCCGACTGAACAGGATTTCCCCGCCATGACTTACTGCGTCGCCATCAAGACCGACAGCGGACTGGTATTCGCGTCCGATTCGCTCACCAACGCCGGCATCGATCAGGTCAACACCTATTCGAAGATGCATACCTTCGTGCTGCCCGGCAGCCGCATGTTCGTGCTGCTCGCTGCCGGCAATCTGGCCACCACCCAGGCCGTGGTGAAGCGCCTGCGCGACGATTGCAACTTCAACGCGCCGATCAACCTGAACAACGTCGTCAGCCTCACCCAGGCGGTGGACTACGTCGGATCGCTGTCGTCCGACGTGCAGCGCGCCCAGGCCGCACGCGACACCGCCAGCACCAACTTCGAGGCCACCTTCATCTTCGGCGGCCAGATCGCCGGCCAGCCGCCGGAAACCTATCTGGTGTATCCGCAGGGCAACCACATCCACGAATCCGGCGCGCACCCCTTCCTGCAGATCGGCGAAACCAAGTACGGCAAGCCCATCCTCGACCGCGTCATCCGCAGCGACACCCCGCTGGAGCAGGCCGCACGCTGCGCGCTGGTGTCGATCAACTCCACCATCCGCTCCAACCTCACCGTGGGGCCGCCGGTCGAACTGCTCATCTACTCCGCCGACGCGCTCGATGGCGGCCGCCGCCTGCTGCTGTCGGACGACCACCCCTACTACCGCGCCCTCGGCGACGCCTGGAACGAAGGCCTGCGCCACGCGCTCAACAACCTGCCGCCCTTCGAGTGGGAAAACCAGCCGCAGCCACTGCAAGTGGTGGCAGCGGGCAAGAACGGGCAGATGCAGGGGTAGTTGTGGGCGGTGAGCGGTGGGCGGTAAAAGTCTGACCATTCCTTCACGACTCTCCCCTCACGACTCCCCACTCCCCACTCCCCTTCCCGCCTGCCGCGCGCGCCAGCAGCAAGGCCCGTTCGCGCGCGTTCTGCGCCAGCTGGGCGGCGCGGGCGAATTCGGCGCGGGCTTCATCGAGCCGTTCCAGTTTTTCCAGCAAGTCACCCCTTACCGCCGGCAGCAGATGGTAATCCCGCAGGGCAGGTTCGCCGGCGAGCGCTTCGACGCGCTCCAGGCCGGCAGCGGGGCCGTAGGCCATGCCAATGGCCACAGCCTGGTTGAGTGCGACCACAGGGGACGGCGCAGCCTGCGCCAGCGCATCGTACAGCGCGGCGATGCGCTCCCAGTCGGTGTCGGCCGCAGTGGCGGCGCGTGCATGACAGGCGGCGATGGCAGCCTGTAGCGTGTAGACGCCGAGCACGCCCGGCAGGCTTTCGGCGTGCGCCAGCGCGGCCAGGCCGCGACGGATCAGCAGGCGATCCCAGCGCGTGCGATCCTGCGCCAGCAGCAGGATGGGTTCGCCCTTGCCATCGACGCGCGCGGCAAGCCGCGAAGCCTGGATTTCCATCAGCGCGACCAGCCCATGCACTTCCGCCACGTCCGGCAGGCGCGTGGCCAGCACGCGGCCGAGGCGCTGGGCTTCCTCGCACAGCGCGGGCCGGGTCCAGTCGTCGCCGGCGGTGGCGGCGTAGCCCTCGTTGAAGATGAGGTAGATCACTTCGAGCACCGACGGCAGGCGCGCGCCCAGTTCGGCACCGCGCGGCGTGGCGAACGGCACGCGCGCCTCGGCCAGCGTGCGCTTGGCGCGCACGATGCGCTGGGCAACCGTGGCCGGCGGCTTGAGGTAGGCGCGGGCGATTTCCTCCACCGACAGACCGCCCACCACCTTCAGCGTGAGCGCCGCGCGCGACTCGGGCGACAGCAGCGGATGGCAGGCGGTGAACACCAGCGCGAGCAGGTCGTCGCCGATGTCGTCGTCGAGCGCGGCGTCCACCGCTTCGGCGAAGTCGGCTTGACGGATCGCGTGTTGCGTGTCGAGTTCCACCGCCAGCTCGGCATGCTTGGGCGCGGCCTGGCTGTGATGGCGCAGCAGGTCGAGCGCACGCCGTTTTGCCGCCGTGGTGAGCCAGGCGGCGGGGTTGTCCGGCACGCCGTCGGCCGGCCAGTGTTCCAGCGCCGCCACCAGCGCGTCCTGCGCGCATTCCTCGGCCAACCCGAGGTCATGCGTGAGGCGCGCCACCGTTGCCACGACCCTGGCCGATTCGATGTGCCAGATCGCCGCGAGCGTATCGGCAACGGGTTGACCCGATCCGCTCATCGATCCAGGCTCACCATCGGTTTGAAGCCGCCCCAGAACATGCGCTTGCCGTCGAAAGGCCAGTCCTTGGGGTCGGTCGTTTCCATCATGGCCATGCGCGGATCGGCCATCACCCGGTTGTTGATGCGGTCGCGGTCCTTGCGCGAGCGGAACACGATCCACGAGAACACCACCACCTCATCAGGCTTGAGCTTGACCGCCTGCGGAAACGAAGTGTGCTTGCCGGGCTGCACATCGTCGGCCACGCACTCGCGCACTTCGAGCGCGCCGTGTTCGATCCAGATCTTGCCGGCCTTGCGCGCCAGGCGGCGGTAGGCGGCGAGTTTTTCCGTGGGCACGGGCAACACATAACCATCGACATAGGACATGGGACAGGCCTCCAGATGAATGCGACCGGATCGGTCATCAACATGACGTTCGACACCGGCGCGGATCGACATGCGCCGCGCCCGATGTTCAGGACACCAGCAGGGTGGACGGGTCCAGCTTGCGCGCCACGTGTCCCAGTGCCCGCATGTAGGTCAGCGCGACAATGCGCCGCCACAGGAAGGGCATGACCAGCGTCAGCCCCGCTGCCACCAGGCCGAGCACGCCGAACAGGTTGAGCTCGTCGCCATCGGTGGTGCCGGGCACCAGTTTGATGGCGCTCTCGAAAGGGATCACCTGATAGAGCGTGAAGACCAGCGCAATGACGGTGTAATTGCTGTTGAGCCATTCGCTGTGCCGGCCCTCCGCGCTCTCGATCGAGGTCGACAGATCGTCGAGCCGTTTGCGCAGCACGGCCGCCAGGCTGTCGAGCCCGCGGTCGCTGTGGCCCTCGTCGAATATCCAGCGTTCGGACACGTACTGGAAGATGTTGCCCAGCATGTCGCGGTCGATCAGCGCACTCACCTGCACGCGGGCATGGGCATCCAGACCATCGAGAATCGCGCGGTCGAGTTCCGCGACAAAGGCCTTGACGCTGTGCGAGGCTGCACGCGCCTGCCGGACGCTGGCCAGATGCTGCCTCCACAGCCGCTGCACCACGGACCGGATCAGGCTGTCCGGCCCGCCCGGCAGATCGTCGAGCGACTCCGCGCAGAGGGCATCGACCAGCCGCTGGCGGATGGCATCGCGCGCGGCCGGCTGGGTCAGCAGGTCGGCCACGCGGTCGGCGTCGCGCAGCAGCGTGCGCGCTTCGAACAGCACGGCCTCGTTGTGCAGCAGCACCGCCTGCGGCAGCAGCAGGTAAGGGCTCATGCCGATGGTCTTGTCGACGTCGTCGAACAGCCGGTCGTCGACTGTCAGGGCAAACAGCGTGTTGCGATGGATGGCCGTGACCGCACTGCGCGAGGTGCTGATGCCGTCGAGCATGTCGTCCAGTTCGTTGAGGTCGACGTTCTCAATGTCGAAGATGTTCTGCAACAGGCAGCCCACTGCCTTCAGCGCCGGCACCATCCGCTCTTTCGGCTCCTCGGCGTTTTCCACCTGCAGGGCGTTGAGCGCTTCGATGAGGTCGTCGGCCGTCACGCCGATGCCGTTCCTGTCCACGGCGCAGGGGGCGGACGGTGCCTCGGCCTGCTTGCCGGCAAACGCCATCTGCATGCAGCCGCCCACGGGCCGCAGCGCGGTCTCGCCAAAATGGCGCACGCTGAGCTGTTCCGGCCGCAGGCGCTCCCTGCCGATCTGGAACCACACCCCCTCGTCCGCCTCCTCGACGACCCAGGTTTCGCTTTCATCCTCGGCGCACCAGAGCTTGCTCAGGCACAGCAGCTCGTATTCGCCAAAGGTTTTGTCCGTTTGGCTCAGGTCGATGTGCACCACCAGATTCAGCACGCTGCGGTCGGACTGGACGAAATCGTGCCGGCTGAACGACAGCGTCACGTCCAGGCAGTCGTCCGGCCCATCGGCCGCCTGGCGATGCAGCTCGTACAGCGTGCCCTCGGAGCGGAAGCGCAGCCTGCGCGGCAGATGCAGGATGGCGCGCAGGGCATAGCCCTCGTCCAGCGCGCAACTGTGCCAGCCGCACGACATGCTGTAGCTGCGCACGGGCGGCGGATTGCGGAAGGCGTGCGAGAGCAGGTCCTTCTCGTAGGAATGGCAGTGCGTGCAGTAGGCGGTTTCGGCCGGGCAGGTCTTCACCGCATCGGGCACGCCGCCTTTCTGCGTGTACTGCAAGGCCACGGCGGCCCGTTGCAGTTGCAGGGCGGATACGACCTTATGCGGCAGCGGGCTGCTCATCGATCAGGGGTTCCAGCAGACTGTGCCGGCCTGCCAGCGCGTCGACGCTGGCAAAGGTGGCGGCATACAGGGGATCGCGTTCGGGCTCGGCACTGCCCAGCTCGCGATAGAACTCCACCAGGAAGGCGCGCACCGTGCCTGCCGAGAGAGGCGGCGCAGCAGGCGCGAGTTCGGGAAACGCAATCAGCCACAAGCCCCCGGCGGCCGACTGCCCCGGCCCCAGCGGCGGTTGCAGGTAGGTGACCGGCACGCGCATGCCGCCGAGCCGCGCCATCACCCGCAGGCGCGCCTGCGGGTCGAGCACGTCTTCGGTGGCGGCTATGGCGGCCGGGTCGTGGATTTCTGCCAACACCGCATGCACGGTCTTGCCACCGCTGAGGCGGCCCGATTCCAGGCTGCGCCGCAAGGCGTCGAACAACTGCCGGCCCAGCCCGCGCCCGCGCGCAACTGCCGCCACCGCCACATAGCTGATCAGGACGCAGCGACTGGCTGCGTAATACTCGCCCACCAGCAGGCCCAGCACCTGGCGGCGCGCCGGGTCGGCCAGCGCGGTGCCGGCCACCAGCCAGGCCAGGCGCGGGTTGGCATCGGGGTCTTGCAACCGGGGTATCCAGATCGACGGATCCTCCTGCTCGTCCTTCACCGGAAAGGCCGGCAGGTAAACCTCACGGTAGGCCGCATCGAGCAGGCCGGCGTCGAATGCCTCGCCGAGATCGACGAATTCGGGATCGCTGTCTGGCTTCATGCGCGCGGATCAAGGCTCTTCAGGCCGTCGGCCCAGGCGGCCGAGGCGCGGCGCGCCTGCGGGTCGGGACGCTGCGCGAGCTTGTCGCCGTGGCACAGCCAGCAGCGGCTGTTGCCGCAGCCACCGACGCGGCGCTGCTTGCGGAAATGGTTGAGCGCCAGCGCTTCGTCCGGCAGGCCGCGTGCGCGCATCAGGGCACGCCGCTCACGCTGGCGTTGCAGCAGGCGGAATCGTTCAAGGGCAGCGCGGCGCATGGCTTCGTCTCCGGCAGGTCGGCACACAAAAGCCTAGCCTAATCGCGCGTTCCCCGCGCTGCAAGCCGCGTGGGCAGCGCAACTCAGGCTGCGTCCATCTGGAACACTTCCCAGACGTGGCCGTCCAGGTCCTGAAAACCGTGCTGGAACATGAAGCCGTGATCCTGCGGCGAACTGTAGGTGTTGCCGCCGGCAGCCACGGCTTCTTTCACCATGGCCTCCACCGCCGCGCGCGATTCGAGTTGCAGCGCCAGCAGCACTTCGGTCGCGGCGCGCGCGTCGGCCGGCGGATGCGGCGCAAAGCCGGCGAAGCGCTCGCGCGTGAGCAGCATGGCAAAGATGTTCTCGCCGACGATCATGCAGGTGGCCGTGTCGTCGGTGAACTCGGGGTTGAACGTAAAGCCCAGCCGCGTGAAGAAGGCGATCGATGCCTTCAGGTCGGCCACGGGCAGATTGACGAAGATTTGCTTGACCATGTTCAGTCTCCTTTTCCATGCGCACCCCAAGCGGGGCAAAGTGGTGTGATCGCGCGGGCCGCCGGGATCAGCCGTCCAAACCCAGCGCGCGCGTCTGCGGATCGTCGGCCAGCGGGCGAACCTCGACGCAGCCGCGCTGCGCGCCGGGGATGCGCGCCGCGACAGCCAGCGCGGCGTCCATGTCCTGCGCCTCGATGAGGTAATAACCGCCGATCAACTCGCGCGTCTCGGCAAAGGGGCCGTCGGTCACTTTCGCCTGCCCGTCGCGCACGCGCACGGTCCTGGCCGTGGCCGCCGGCAGCAGGCGGTTGGCGGACACGAAATGGCCCTCGCGCCGGATCGCCTCGGTGAAGGCGGCGTACTCGGCAAAATGGCCCGCGCGGTCATCGGGTTCCAGGTCTTCCATCATCTGCTCGGCGCAGATCAGGCACAGGAATTTCATGGAGGCTCCTTACAGGTAACAAGGCATACGGGACGAGGGCTCAGCCGCCGGCTATCGCGCCCACGACCAGCAGCGGCTCCTGGCCTGCAGCCACTGCGTCGGGCAGCGGCGCATCGGGGGGCAGGTTCGACAGATCGTCCTGGCAGGCATAGAAACGCACCAGCGGACGCCGCTTGCCGGTGGTGCGGTCGCGTATCGCGCCGGCCAGACGCGGGTGGGCAGCTTCCAGTGCGTCGATCACGCGCGTCAGCGTCACCGGCCGGGGCACCGCCAGCGCGAGCTCGGCGGTGCACTGCGCCAGCGTATACAGGTGATACGGCAGCACGACGCGCACCGTGGCCAGATCGGGCTGCCTTGGATCGAGCGGTGCATCCATCTCAGGGCAGCGTCTGCACACTGACCGAGAGCACGGCCGGCAGGTCGCGCACGATGGCCTGCCAGTGGTCGCCGGAATCGGCCGATACGTAGACCTGGCCGCCGGTGGTGCCGAAATACACGCCGCATTCGGGCAGCGTATCGACTGCCATCGCGTCGCGCAGGATGTTCACGTAGCAGTGTTCCTGCGGCAGGCCATGGGTCAGCGCGTCCCAGTCGTTGCCGCCGTTCTTGCTGCGGTAGACACGCAGCTTGCCTTCGGGCGGATAGTGTTCGGAATCGGAGAGGATGGGCACGACGTAGACCGTGTCCGGCTCGTGCGCATGCACCGCCATGGCAAAGCCGAAGTCGGAGGGCAGGTTGCCGCTCACTTCACGCCACGACCCACCAGCGTCGTCGCTGCGCATCACGTCCCAGTGCTTCTGCATGAAGAGCGTTTCGGGCCGCGCCGGATGCAGTGCGATGCGGTGCACGCAATGGCCCACCTCGGCCTCGGGGTCGGGAATGTACTGCGAGTGCAGGCCGCGATTGATCGGCCGCCACGACGCGCCGCCGTCGTCACTGCGGAACGCGCCGGCGGCCGAGATCGCCACGTACAGGCGCTGCGGATTCGTCGGGTCGAGCAGGATGGTGTGCAGGCACATGCCGCCCGCGCCCGGCATCCACGCCGCACCCTGCTGTTCGCGCAGCGCCGGCAGTTCGTGCCAGCTCGCGCCGCCGTCGGTGGAGCGGAACAGCGCCGCGTCTTCCACCCCGGCGTAGACCGTGTCCGGGTCGGTCGGCGACGGTTCCAGATGCCACACGCGCTTGAACACCCAGGGTTTGGGCGTGCCGTCGTAATGCAGGTGCGTGCCGGGGTCGCCGACGTAGGCGAAGTCGTTGCCGACCGGGTTCCAGCTTGCGCCGCCGTCGTCGGACCGCTGGATCACCTGACCGAACCAGCTCGAACTCTGCGAGGCATACAGGCGATCCGGGTTCGCCGGTGAGCCGGCCATGTGGAAAATCTCCCAGCCGCCGAAGAACGGCCCGGCCACCTGCCAGTCGCGGCGCGCGGCGTCTGAGCTGAGAATGAATGCACCCTTGCGGGTGCCGACCAGTACACGGATGCGCGGCATGAAACTCTCCTGTGAGATTATCCTAGAAACCGCAGTTGGACGCGCCCGATGGTGCGCCAGATCGGGTGACTGCCGCGAAGCAACGACGCTGCGGGCCG
>JBEQCD010000028.1:0-30239 GCA_041639515.1 Hydrogenophilales bacterium
GAGGCCGAACTCGCGCGCCGTCGCGCCGCGATGGACGCCAAAGGCGCATCCGCATGGAAGCCCGCGTTGTCGCGTCCGCGCAAGATCAGCCAGGCGCTGCGCGCGTATTCAGCCATGGTGACCTCGGCTGCGTTCGGGGCGGTGCGTGATGTCAGCCTTGTCGAGCATCCTACCGAGGCGCAAATCCACGCTGACCCGCTCTCGGCTTTTGCCATTCCGGGCCAGCTCGGCTTCCGCGAAGGTGCCGGCGGCCTGATCTATGCCGACATCGATAACCATGGCGGCCGTGCCACCGTCTGCCTGCAAGGCGCGCATGTCGTCAGCTTCCGTCCCAAGTCGCAAAAGGAACCCGTGGTGTGGGTGTCGGACGCCGCCAAGTTCGGCCCCGGTAAATCCATCCGGGGCGGCGCGCCGGTGTGCTGGCCGTGGTTCGGCGCGCATGCAACTGAAGCCGGTTTCCCCGGCCACGGCTACGCGCGCACCGTGCAATGGGAAGTGATCGGCTCCAAGAAACGCAGCGAAGTGCGCACCGAACTCACCCTGCGTCTCGTGCCCAACGACGCGACCCGCAAACAGTGGCCGCACGCGACGCCCGTCACGCTCACCATCATCGTCGGCGACGCGCTGGAAATGGCGCTCACCACCACCAACGACGGCGACGCGCCGGTGGTGATTGGTGAAGCGCTGCACACCTATTTCCAGATTTCGGACATCGGCGGCGTCACTGTGTCCGGGCTGGAAAATACCGTGTTCTATGACAAGGTCGCCGGCATGGCGAAGTCCAAGTCCAAACAGGCCATTGCCTTTGATGGCGAGGTGGACCGCGTCTACGTCAACACGCCTGCCGACTGTGTGATCGACGATGCAGGTCTCAACCGCCGTATTCGCGTGGCCAAAACCGGTTCGAATTCCACCATTGTCTGGACGCCCTGGAAGGACAAGGCCGACAAGATGGGTGACATGGGCGGGGTTGAAAACAGTGGCTGGCGCAACATGGTGTGCGTGGAGTCGGCCAACGCGATGGACGATCAGGTGACGATTGCGCCGGGCACCGCCCACACCATGACGGTGAAATACTCCGTCGAACCCCGTTAAGGTCGAATGGCCATGCGTACGATCCTGGTCGCCAATCCCAAGGGCGGCAGCGGCAAGACCACGCTGTCGATCAATCTCGCGGGAGGGCTTGCCGCACAGGGCAAGCGTGTGGCCATGCTCGATCTCGACCGCCAGAAATCCGCAACCACCTGGCTCGCCATGCGCGACATGGCGCTGCCCGACATCGACCTGCTGCAGGATGGCCAGAAAACGGATGCCGACTGGCTGGTGATCGACTCCCCCGCCGGGCTGCATGGCAAAAACCTGGAACGTGCGCTGAAGCTGGCGCACAAGGTGATCGTGCCGATTGCGCCGTCACTGTTCGATATTCGGGCGAGCCAGGAATTTCTCGCTGCCCTGCACGCCGAAAAGGCCGTCCGCAAGGGACATGCGTTTGTCGGTGTGGTGGGGATGCGGGTCGATGCGCGCACCCGGGCCGGGGTGACGCTGGAGCAGTTCATGGCCCAGCAGGACCTGCCCGTGCTGGCCTGGCTGCGCAACACGCAGAACTACGTCAATGCCGCGTTCGAGGGCAAGAGCCTGTTCGATCTGCCACACCACGTCGCCGAGCGCGACCTGGAGCCCTGGGCAGAATTGATGCGCTGGCTCGACGCCTGACCGGGGTCAGTGCGTGGTCGGCTTCATCAGGTTGACCACCTGGGGCTTCACCACACTCTTGGTGGAGGAGCACGAACCATCTTCCTGCACACCCAGCTGGCGCTCGGCTTCGGTCAGGAGGTTGATCACATCCACGTAGAAGCGGTCGTTGGCCATCATGCGTGCCGTGCGGCCGCCTTCGTTGGGCGCGAGCACGTCGGCCCCCCGGTTGATGAGGCATTCCACCACGGAGGCGTCCCCGCCGCCGGCAGCCAGCATCAGCGGGGTGATGCCGAAAAAAATGCGCGCATCCAGGTTGGCACCGGCATCGGCAAGCAATTCCACGACTTCGACGTAGCCGCGTTCGGTTTCGCCGTTGTAGGCGGCCTTGGCCAGTGCTGTCCAGCCTTGCGGCGAGGCAGCGTTGACATCGGCACCGGCAGCGATCAGTGCCTTGACCACGGCAACATGTCCGCCCTGGGCGGCCAGCATGAGGGCGGTTTCACCGGCCTCGTCGACTGCGGCGAGACTGGCCCCGTCAGACAGCTGGGTTTGCAGTGCGGTCAGGTCGCCGGCGCGGGCGGCGTCAAAGAATTCCTGGGACATGGCGTGCTCCTGGGTGAATTTTCAATATGACTGGGGATGGCCACGAGCGTACAATTGTTGACCGATTTAATCAACTATTATCCTGTTCACGCCCGCTCCGTTCATCCATGCCCAATCGCCTCGCCACCGAATCCAGCCCCTACCTGCTGCAACACGCCGACAATCCCGTGGACTGGTATCCGTGGGGCGAGGCGGCGCTGGAACAGGCACGTCGCGAAGACCGGCCCATCCTGCTGTCCATTGGCTATTCCGCGTGCCACTGGTGCCACGTCATGGCGCACGAATGCTTCGAGGATACCGAGGTGGCGGCGGCCATGAACCGGCTCTTCGTCAATATCAAGGTGGATCGCGAAGAGCGTCCCGATCTCGACCAGATCTATCAATCCGCGCACCAGTTGCTGGCGCAGCGGGGCGGCGGCTGGCCGCTGACCGTGTTTCTGGCACCCGACCAGACACCCTTTTTCGCTGGCACGTATTTCCCCAAAATGCCGCGCTATCGCCTGCCGGGATTCATCGAGCTGATGGAAAACGTGGCGTCAGCGTGGCACAACCGTCGGGGTGAAGTGCTGGCGCAAAACGAAGCGGTACGCGAGGCCTTGTCGCGCGAATCGGCCGTGCCGCCGGGGCCGACGGCGCTGGATACCCGGCCGTTTGCTGACGCCTTGCGCGACCTTGAAGGGGCGTTCGACCCGGAATGGGGCGGATTCTCGCGCGCTCCCAAGTTTCCCCGGCCGGGCGAACTGTTCTTTCTGCTGCGACAGGCCGCACACGGGCAGGCGCGGGCGCGTGACATGGCGCTGTTCACGCTGACCCGGATGGCATCGGGCGGTGTGGTCGATCAACTCGGTGGGGGATTCTGCCGGTATTCGGTGGATGAGCAATGGGCCATCCCACATTTTGAAAAGATGCTCTACGACAACGGCCCGCTGCTGCATCTGTACGCGGACGCCTGGGCCTTGACCGGCGAGGCGCTCTACCGCGACACCGCTGAAGGCATCGTCGACTGGCTGCTGCGCGAGATGCGCGCGCCAGACGGGGGCTTCTATTCCGCTCTGGACGCGGATTCGGAAGGTGAGGAAGGCAAGTTCTATGTCTGGACGCCGGACGAAGTCCGCGCCCATCTCTCGGCAGAAGAATACGCGGTGGCCGCGCCAGCCTACGGATTCGACGCGCCGCCCAATTTCGAGAACGTGCACTGGAACCCTGTGCGTGCGAAGACCGTGGCGCAGCTTGCGGCCGAACTGGGATGGTCCGGCGAGGATGTGACGGCCCGGCTGGCGTCGGCCCGCGCCCGGCTGTTTGCCGCGCGTGAAACCCGGGTGCGGCCGGGTCGGGATGACAAACAGCTCACCAGCTGGAACGCCCTGATGATTGCCGGTCTGGCCCACGCTGGCCGGATCATGAACCGGCCCGACTGGGTGCGGGAAGCCCAGTCGGCGCTGGATTTCCTGAAGGCGCAGCTCTGGCGTCAGGGTCGTCTCCTCGCCAGCTACAAAAACGGCGAAGCCCGGCTAAACGCCTATCTCGATGACTACGCCTTCCTGCTGGATGCCCTACTCGAAAGCCTCCAGGCGGGATTCAGGCAGGCGGACTGGGAGTGGGCGCATGAGATTGCCGATGCCCTGCTCGTCCATTTTGAGGATGCGGAAGCGGGCGGGTTTTACTTCACCAGCCATGACCACGAAAACCTGCTCGTGCGGCAAAAGCCGGCTCACGATGCGGCCACACCGTCCGGAAATGGCGTCGCCATCCATGCCCTGCAACGGCTGGGGCACCTGAGCGGAGAGCCGCGCTATCTTGAAACGGCCAGGCGGGGGCTGGATTGTTTCCGGGCGCAGTGGCGTCAGCAACCCACCGCCTATCCCACCCTGCTGGCGGCACTGGACGAGGCGCTCGATCCGCCGCGCCTCATTCTGCTGCGCGGACCGGAAGCCGCGATGCCCCCCGCTGCGGCCGGGCTGGCACGGCGACTCGGGCCGCGTGACCTCATGCTGGCTTTGCCGAACGGCATGCCATTGCCGGCGGCGCTCGCCAAGCCCGAAACAGGTGCCGTCACGGCCTGGGTCTGTACGGGAGCGGCGTGCCTGCCGCCCACGACCGAACTGGATGTGCTCTAGCCTCCATCAGCGTTTACTGGTTGGAACCTGACGCGCGCGAGGCTATCTATAAGGTGCTGGTTGTTTTTCGTTGAACTTTGAGGAGGGATCAATGAGTACACGCACCAACGAAGCTGTTTTTCACCCCGAAGCCGCCCGCATGAACCTGCCGGCGATCCACGGTGTTGCCCTGGATCGCCCCTGGCACTGGCTCAAGGCCGGCGCGCTGGACATGAAGCTGGCCTGGCGATCGAGCCTGTTCTACGGCGTGGTCTTCGCGCTGCTCGGCTACAGTCTGGTACACGGCGCATGGGACAAGCCGCATCTCGCCATGGCGCTGACCTCCGGCTTCCTCTTCGTCGCCCCGGTGCTGGCCACGGTGTTCTACTGCGTGAGCCACCGCCTCGAACATCACCACAAGCTGCCGCATCTGCTGACGCCCTTGCTGGCATGGCGGGCCAACCCGGCGTCGCTCGGGCTGTATGCACTGATGCTGGTGTTTGTGCTGTCGGTGTGGGAACGGATCTCGGCCATTCTCGTCGGGTTGTTCCTCAACGGTTCCGGGATTGGCAGCCTGGGTGACCTGCTCTCGCTCGACGTGGCCGTCCAGCACATGGATTTCGTGCTGGCCTATCTGGTGTTTGGTGGGGCGCTGGCCCTGATGGTGTTCAGCCTGTCGGTGGTTTCGCTGCCCATGCTGCTGCATCGCAAGGTCGATTTCGCCACTGCCGTGGTCACCAGTTTCATGGCCACCCGCCTGAACGTGCCGGTCATGTTGCTGTGGGGGGCCATCATTGCCGGCCTGGTTGCAATCGGCTTTGCCACCGATTTCATTGCCATGGCGGTGATTTTCCCGCTGCTGGGCCACGCCAGTTGGCACGCCTACCGAGAACTGGTCGAGCGCGAATAACAAAGTTTTACCGGGGCTTGGTAGCAAATAACCAAGCCCCCGGCTTGCGCAAGGGAATTATTTGCTTAATATTCGGGGCGCGCTGATGTGATTCCCCCGCGACCGTTCAACCTTCGGAGATTGCAAAAATGAAAACCCTCGTGATGACTGCCGTGTCTGCCGCCCTGCTGGCCATGACCGGTGCCGCGTCCGCCGACCAGGCGCTGGCCCAGAAAAACGCCTGCATGTCCTGCCATGGCGTCGACAAGAAAATCGTCGGCCCCGCATTCAAGGACGTGGCCAAGAAATATGCTGGTGACGCCAAGGCCCCGGCTGACCTGCTTGCCAAGGTCAAGGCCGGCAGCAAGGGCGTGTGGGGTGCGGTGCCGATGCCGCCCAACCCGCAGGTCAAGGACGATGATGCCAAGAAGATCATCGCCTGGGTTCTGAGCCTCAAGTAATTCCAGGTTGGCAATCTGAAGCAGGGCCGGCGCGAAAGTGCCGGCCCTTCTCTTTTGTGGCTGCCGTTTGCCGCGCAAGTTTGTTATCGTTGCGGGAATAAGACACGCAAGGGGAGCGCAGGTGGCAAAACACGCATTCATGCTGGGGTTGGTGGGTCTGTTCCTGCCATTGGCGGCCCATGCAGCGGAACCTGGCGCGCTCGACGCCTTTTTCGGCGCGCTGAACGGCCATCTCGCCAGCGTCATATTCTTTGACGTATTCCCGGGCGATCCGGTCATGCCCTTCATCGTGGCCTGGCTGATCGTGGGGGCGCTGTTCCTCACCTTGCGGCTGTCATTCGTCAACCTGCGCATGATGCGTCACGCCTTTCGCGTGATGCGCGGCAAATACCGCACTCCCCAGGACAAGGGAGAAGTCAGCCCCTTCCAGGCCTTGACCACGGCGCTGTCGGCAACGGTCGGACTGGGCAATATCGCAGGTGTGGCCATCGCCATTTCCATCGGTGGGCCCGGGGCGACTTTCTGGATGATCGTTGCCGGTTTCCTGGGCATGACTACCAAGTTCACCGAGGCCACCCTCGCGCAGCGCTACCGTGTGGTACGGCCGGATGGCCGCATCATGGGCGGACCCATGGAATACCTGTCGCGGGGGCTGGCGGAGTTCAACTGGCCGCGCACCGGAAAATTCCTGGCCGGCATGTTCGCGGTGTTTACCGTGCTGGGGTCCTTTGGTGCAGGCAGCGCCTTCCAGGTGAGCCAGTCGCTGGGCGCGGTGCAGGAGCAGATTCCCTTCTTCAATGATTTACCGATTGCCTACGGGCTGATCATGGGCGTGGCGGTGGGTCTGGTGATTATCGGCGGCCTGCGGCGCATTGCCTATACCGCCGAGGCCGTGGTGCCCACCATGATCCTGATCTATCTGGCCGCTTGTCTGTGGATCATCATCGGCCAGGCCGATCAGGTTCCGGCTGCGCTGTCCAAGATCGTCACCGAGGCGTTTGCGCCCATTGCGGTGGCGGGGGGCATGGTCGGCGTGCTGGTGCAGGGGTTCAAGCGGGCCGTGTTTTCCAGTGAGGCGGGCCTGGGGTCCGCCGCCATTGTCCATGCCACGGCCTCGGTGAAGTATCCGGTGCGCCAGGGTATGGTTGCGTTGTACGAACCCTTTATTGACACCATCGTCATCTGCACCATGACGGCACTGGTGATCATCGTCACGGGCGTGTATGCCGACCCGGCCACCCAGGCCATACGCGATGCCTCCAAGGGTGCGGCGCTCACCTCGGTCGCGTTTGCCACGGTATCGAACTGGTTTCCGGTGATTCTCACGCTCTCGGTCGTGCTCTTTGCCTATAGCACCATGATTTCCTGGTCCTACTACGGTGAGCGGTGCTGGGCCTATCTATTTGGCGAGCGCACCTCGATGGTTTACCGCAGCCTGTTTCTGGGATTCATCGTGATTGCCTCAGTGGCCAGCGCGGCCAACATGGTCGACTTCACCGATCTGCTGGTGCTGGCGATGGCGTTCCCGAACTTCATCGGCCTCTACATTCTGAGCGGCAAGGTGCGCGCTATGCTGACGGATTACCAGAACCGTTTGCGACAGGGGGAGTTCGAACGCGAGCATTGACGCCGTCCGAGCCCCAATAAAAAGCCCCCGTCACCGGGGGCTTTTTATTGGGGCGATATTGTGGAGTTGTATGTCCACAACAGACTGTCTAGTACATTCAGCCGGTTTGTCCATTCACTCTTATTTACAATAAACAGAATATGCTAATATTCTTTCCGCTCATACGAGTTGCTTATTCTTTAGTAGTTCCGCAGTCCAGAAGTTTTTTCCGCAGTTCCCTTTAACCACGTAATCCAATCAGGAGTCATTATGACCATCGCCAAACTGACCGCCGCGCTGATCGCCGCTGCTGTTTCCTCCGCCGCGTTCGCCAACGGTTCCGCCCCGGCTGCCGCTGCCACCCCTGCCACTGCTGAAGCCTGGGTGGCCAAGATGACCGACCCGACCCAGAACGCTTCCGCGTTCAAGGATCCCAAGGCGTTCGTGCCCTGGATGATGGCCGTGACCGACCCCGCCACCGCGATGGCCATGAGCAACGCGATGATGAACCCGCAGACCTCTATGAACATGATGACCGGCATGATGAACCCGGCCACCATGGGCAACTACATGCAGTTCATGGATCCGGCTGTTGCCATGAAGTGGATGGGTGCCGCAATGGACCCGAACTTCTACACCGCTGCCATGACCCCCTTCATGAACCCCAACCTGTACATGAAGTGGATGATGACCCCGATGGATCCCCGCGCCATGCAGATGGGCATGCAGATGATGAACCCCGGTATGTACACCAGCTGGATGATGGCCCCCATGAGCCCCCAGGCCATGAACGCCATGATGGCCCCCATGAACCCGGCCACCTACACCAACTGGATGAACGTTGCTGCTAACCCCGCCACCTACGGCACCATGGGCGCGTTCGCCAACCCCGCTACCTACAGCAACGCTGCTCAGGGTTTCAACCCGATGGCGTTCATGGCTCCGATGACCGGTGGCTATGCCGCTGCTCCGGCTGCCCCCGCCCAGAAGTAATTCTGGCTGGTCGCTGAAAAACCCCCGGCGTGTGCCGGGGGTTTTTGTCCTTACAAACGTTGCGTAGATGTATCCCTCTCCTTTGGAGTGTCGATGATGTTGCGAACTTTGCTGACTGCTTTGATGATCGTGCCCATGTCTCTGGCCTGGGCCGACTCCGGCAATCAGGCCGATGCAAGTGCACGCATTGCCCAGATGCTCGACATGAGCAGCAATGCCAGTTTGCCGCACGACCCCCGCAAGGCGCTGGAGATGATGGATGCCATGACAGAACCCGAGTTTCTCGTCGCGGCCATGGCCATGAGCGGCAATCCTGAAGTCTGGCTGAAAGCCATGGAACAGGCGGGCTCCCCCGATGTGCCCAAGAACCTTACCCGAATGACCGATCCGACGATGATGACCGAATGGTTCTATTCGTCTGTCGACCCGCAGTACCAACAGGCGATCGTGAGCCGTTTTCTCGATCCCAGGAAACCCCAGCGCTGGATGCAGGCCATGGCCAATCCGCGTTTCTACATGGATGCACTTGCCGTGATGAGCCCGGCGACGCCCATGCAATGGATGAAAGTCACGGCCGACGGCCGCATGATCAACCCGATGCAGATCTGGTTCGATCCCAAAACCTACTTGAACTGGATGCGCCTGCCGGAACCCGCAGCGGGCAAAAAGGCCGACAAGGCCACCCCCCCCCAGGCCTGGAAGCCGCCCCAGCGTTACTGAGCCTTGCGGCTGAAACGGTACAGGCGGCTTTCCGTCAGCACGGCGTCCAGCGGCATGTCCCAAGGGTCGTGGGGCAGACTGTCCAACTTCTGGCATTCGTAGGCCACTCCGACAAGACGGGGTTTGCGCCAGTGGCGTCGGTGCCGCATGAACGCCAGCGTCGCGTCGTAATATCCTCCCCCCATTCCCAGCCTGTGGCCTGACAGGTCGAATCCGACCAGTGGCATCAGCAGCACATCCAGCTGCCGTGCCGGGCGGGGGGCTGGATCGAGCGGCTCGGGTATGCCGTAACGGTTCGGTGACATGCGGGTGGTATCGCCCAAACGGCCGAAGCGCATCACCCGGCCACGCGTCGGGAGGATCGGCAGGCTGCACTCCCGACCCATCCAGAGCGCTTGGTTCATCAGCGGACCGACATCGAATTCGCCGTGCTGTGGCAAATAAAAGCCGATGCGACGCGCGCGCAGGAGCAGGCCCGCACGCAAAGCCAGCCGGACGGCTGCGCGGGACGCGCGCTTGCGTGCCAGGGGATCGAGGGCGTTTCGGGCTGCCTTGAGCTGCCGCCGGAGCGTGGACTTGGTCATGTTGGAAGGGCTCCCCACCTGTGCCGTGACCCGTCGCGGACTCTTGAACCTGGGTTCAAGACGGCCACATTCAAAGGCGCTTTGGGCACATGAGACGTGTCACGCGCACACCCGCACCGGAATAGAACGCAGCCTTGCACGTATGCATTGGTTCAGAGAAATTGCAACGGGCCTCGAACACCGCAGGGAGCAGGGCGAGTGTAGTCCATTTTTGCATGGGCTGGTCGCCGATTGCAGCCTGGCACCGGCGTGCTGGTGGTCAGAACAGTTTGTCCTGGTCTTCCAGAACGGCACCCAGCAGCACGTTGCAATGCGCAACGCGATGCCGGGTTTCCTCGATCAGTCCGCCGCCACCCTTGGTGAGCAGGTCATGTGCCATGTTCAGGCCCGCCATGATGGCGATGCGTTCGGCCCCGATGACTTTCCCCTGGTCGCGGATTTCCCGCATCTTGTCGTCCAGATAATCAGCAGCCGAGATCAGTGCCGATTCCTCCTCGCGCGTGCATGCCACCTTGTAGGCGCGGCCCAGGATGTGGATTTCGATGGAGCGGGCGGCAGCCATCAGGCGTCCTCCGGCAGACTGTCGAGCATGGCGGTCAGGCGTGTCCTGGCAGCATCGAGCCGGATATTCAGTTGTTTGTTGTCCTGCTGCGACACGAGAAGTTGCTGGCGCAGGGCGATGTTTTCCCGGCGCAGGGTCTGGCATAACTCGGCCACCTGGCGGATTTTGGCTTCGAGCGTATCGAGTTCGGCGTGCATGGCAGAAGACTATAGGGCGACGCGCGCAGGGTCAATCGCGCGATTGTGGTTTGCCCGGTCAAAAAGTCCAGCGCAGACTCAGGGCAAAATTACGGCCGGGCATCGGATAGTAGGTTCCACTGTAGCCAGTTGTGGAATACACCTTGTCGAACAGGTTGTTTACGGCGGCGGTCAGTTCGGCATTGCCGATCGAGTAACGGGCTGCAAGATCGTAAACCGTGTATGCCGGCAGGACGGGCCAAGTCTGATTGTCGA
Source organism: Hydrogenophilales bacterium (assembly GCA_041639515.1). Classification (GTDB taxonomy): domain Bacteria; phylum Pseudomonadota; class Gammaproteobacteria; order Burkholderiales; family Thiobacillaceae; genus Thiobacillus. The sequence continues at coordinate 10,662 of JBEQCD010000028.1, forward strand.
GATCGTTGCCGTCGTAACGTTTGCCAACGTGGCGCGCGCTGGCAAACCAGCGTAGCGAATCGCTTGCCCGCCATTCAAGCCTGGCATTTGCAGTCAGGCGCGGAACATGGGGCACGTCGGCATCCGTTCCTTCAAAACGCGGGCGGACATACGCTAGATTGGTGCGTAGACCAAGACTGGGCGTGAGTTGCCAGCGAGCCTGGAATTCTCCACCCAAGCGGCGTGTGGGTTGGTCGTAATTGCGGTTCAGCGTGAAGCCGCCGCCTGTGGAATCCGGCCCAAAATAAATTTCGTCTTCGATACGCATGCCAAACAGTGTCAGGGCGTAGTCGGTGCCGGCGTGTGGCTGGCTGCGGAGACCGAGTTCGGCTGTTGTGCCGCGCTGGGGCTGAAGATTCGTGGTTGCCAGTGCGAGTTCGTCCACGTTCGGGGCGCGAAAATGCCGGCTCGCGCTGGCAAACACCAGCCGGGTTGGCGTGACCTGCCAGGCCAGTCCGAGTTCGTAGGCATGGTTGCGCCAGGTGTTCAGTGTTTGTGCTGACTGCGTGTAGACCATGGTGCAGCCACTCTTGACCGGGAAAAACACCGCGCATGATTCCGAGAATGCCCCGTCGCGATAATCAGACTCAAGTTCGTTGGCTCGGGCACCCGCTGTCAGGGATAAACCTGCGGTGCCTCTGAATGTGGCCTCGATATAGGCACCGTTGCCTTCAAGCTCCCCTGTTTTCACGGGGGAGAAGGTGGAGCCGATACTCTCCCGACGGCTGTAGTCAGCGGATTGCCAGTGCATGCCCAGACCAAGGCTGTGGGTATGGCCAAGCGCATCAAAATCGAGGTTGTAGCGGAGTTGTGTTTCCTGCCGATTCGATTCGATGCGACTGGCCTGTTCCTGATAAGACAGCAGCGGGCTGTAACCAATCACATAGAGATTGTCGCGGTCACGCCAGCTGGTCAACCATTCGAGTACACCGGAAGCCCCGAAGTCGAACAGTGCGCCGACTGTGAGCGTGCGGTCATCCGTTTCGCCGCCATCGAATGGGGACTGGCTGGCGCGTCGTTGGGATTCACTCCCGGCGAATGCGGCGGCGGTGACAGGACCCGGCAGCCCATACGTGTCTTCATGAACTGATAAACGCACGTAAGTCTCCAGGGGAATAGAGAGGCCGCTGGGTGCATATCGCAACTCCGCGTTGCCATCGGTGCGATTGAAGGTGTTGTTCTGCCGGTAACCGTCGCTGAGTGCACGCCCTGTAGAGGCCCGCACTCGCCAGTCGCCCAAGCCGCCGCTGATTGATGCGCGCAGGGCATGGGTGTCATAAGAGGCGGTTTCCATCTGGATGCTGCCGCGAATTCGGTCGGTCTGGGGTGTGCGGGTCACGATGTTGATGACGCCACCGACTGCACCGTCTCCGTAACGCACGGCCCCACCGCCGCGCAGGATTTCGATGCGATCAATATCGGCCAGCGCGATGGAGGATAAATTGGCCCCCGACATATCCGCTTCATTCAGCCGTACGCCATCCACAAGCACAAGCACGTTGCTCACAGCCGTGTCTCCCATGCCGCGAATATCGATCGAAGCGTTCTTGTCGTTGCCGGATGTGCTTTTCAAGTGCAAGCCGGCCTGGCGGCTGAGCAGGTCACTGAGACTGGTGGCGGCGGAATCGGCAATGTCGCTGGCCGTGATTACCGTCATGCCGTGCGGCACTGTAAACGTGCTGCCATCGACACTGGCTGCGGTGACCACAACCGTGGCCAGTTCGCTGACATGGGATGTGTCTGCGTTCGCAGGTAGACTTGCCAGCAGCCAGGCGGCAACGAGGGTATGGGGTAAGTAATCTGGCATGCGGACCACGTGCCGGTGAAATACACCGGCACGCATGGCTCAGGAGGACTTGCTGCGCCGACGCACGGCCAACCCAACCAGTGCCAGTCCGCCCAGCAGCATGGCGGCTTGACTGGGTTCGGGCACGGCCGCCACAGCCAGGTTGTCCATTGCGAAATAGGCAGGCGTGTTCATCCCGAATTGCCCTACGTCAGACGACGCCAGCGAAAAGCTCAGGCTGCTCACCACGCCCAGACTCGACAGATCGACCCATGTCCAGCTATCGACCACATAGTCGAGCGCATTGTTCGCAAAACGGAAGTCGGCCAGGTAGAAATCCACGCTGCCGGTTTGGGTTGTGCCGTTCCAGCCATTGATTGTCAGCTTGAACCAGTCGGGAGTGCTGCCGTCGCTTCCGCCAAATTTCGTCGAAAAATCATTGCCATTCAGAATGGTGAGTGCGGCGTAAGTGGTATTCGTGAAATAAGCGCCACTGACTGCGGATAAGCCTGAAAAACTGGCGGTCGAGTTGCCGAGATTGGCAATCGCATAGTTTGCCGAGCCTTGTGCGCCTCCACCGGCATAACTGCTGAACTGGTTTTCGAAACCCGGGGTCGTCGTGTCAGTTCGGTTTGAATAGATCCAATCCGTATGGCAGCAGCCACCACCATAGTTGGTGAACGTGTGATTGAAGGTGGCGTCGCCGCTGGTGAATGTCGTGGTGGCCAGCGGAAAGAAGTGGCTTTCCGGAGCGAGCGACAAATCGTCGAAGGTCGAGACAGCCGCAACTGCGCTGCCACTCAGGGCAAAACCGGCGAGGAGGGAAACGATAGGCAAGGTTTTCATGTGTGAATCTCCGGATGAATGGATTGTTCAGCCTCGCGTGTGGCGACGCATGCGAAAGGCGATCAACCCAAGACTGGCCAGAAGCATGGCGTAGGTCGAAGGTTCGGGTACGGCGGCGGCGGTGTAGTAACGCAAGCCGACCGCGTCCAGATCAAAGCCACCGCTTCCCGCCGTCATGTAAGGATCGTAGATGGGTGTGGGGTTGCCAAAGCCAGGGGGCGGGCTGGAAAACTCGCTACCGTCCCCTTTGATATCGACGAGCCGGATATGCGAAACCTGGTTGATGTCTAGACCCGCAATACCGGACAGGGCATCCAGATCGAACGGCGTGCCGTAGCCCTGACGGTATTTGCCGGCCAGGCCGTCGATATTGGTCGGGTCGACGTTGCCGAACGCGCCGACGGGCGAAGGTGTCAGCGAAACAGACGGGAAGCGGAAAAAATCTGCACCGTTCGATGAAACCTCTACGAATGCCAATTCAAGGAAGGTATTGCTGATGCTGTTTTCGAAAATGGCGAAATCCCAGCCACTGCCGTTGGTCAGATAGCCATCGAAGGTCAGGGTGATCGTGCCCTGATCGCCCAGAACCACGATGTCGAACGAATCCCCCACGGCCTTGCCGAGCGCTTTTTCCGGGGTTTTCCATTGCGCGTCCACATTGGGCCCGGGCAGATAGTTTTCATAGCCGGTGGCCCACTGGACAAAATCCGGGCTGTCCTTGTGGACGGCGGTGGAGCCGGTAATGCCTGCTGCAGGTGCAAAGGGGCCGGCGAGTGCGGGCAAGCTCAATATGGCCAGACTTGCGATGGCGATGGAGGTCAGGTGTTGGGGTTGCATGTGAGTGGCTCCGTGCGTAAGTCGGCTCACCCGCCGACAATCTGGAAAACCTGGCGCAAAGGCTGGGGCAAGCCACACACGGAGTGCATGTCTGCTCGCCGCCCTCCTCGGCACAAGGCATGAACATCAGGCCGGTATCCGGGCTCACGCTTCTAAGTGCGTCGCCTTCCCGGGAGAACCCAGTGGCGAATGACGCACCGTTTAGCGCTTACCGTTGCGGGGGCAGCCCAGGCTTCGCGGCATGACCGCTTACCTGATTCCCGTTTATCCACGCTGACAGAAAGTCGTTGTGGCACCTGATAAGTTGAGTTTTTATACCCGGAAGGTGGTTTGGTCAAGACTATTTTTCAATAACTGAAGGCTATAGACCCTATTGCTTTTTGTTATCTTGGTTTTTTTAAAAAAAATAATCATATAAACCAATAGGATAATAAAAATTTAACCAAAAAAATTTAATTGAATTGATGTCGGTCGATTTTCTTCTGGAAAAAACAATTCACATTGTTTAGGATGAAATCACAGGCGCGGATCTGGTGTGTTGTCGTGCTGGTTGGTGGGGTTTTTCGAACATGCCGAGGTAGGGCTCAGGGCGACAGGATGAAGTCATGACGAAATACCGAGATCAGCGAGACCCCGTCATCGAGCGGGCTCCGAATGGCAGGGCGCGAGCCCATCGCTGGCCGCTCAGCACACACCCCGAGGCGCTGACGGCCTTTCTTCACGATGTCTTCACGCACTACTGGGGCCAGATCATTTTTGGTCCGGTGATAGAGGGGGCTGCCTACGAGTGGACCTGCCCGGGGCCACCAGACAAGATCGAGGCGGACGGTGAATTCCTGACTGTGAGTTTCAATGGTCCGCACTTCCACATTTGCGTTGGTACGGCAGATCCCGGTCTGGGTGACCCGGCACGAGAGGCAAAAATGCGGGCATTGCGGCCGGCCACGGCTTGCTTGTTCCGGATGCTGGACAGTCGCGGCGCACCAAACAGTTGGGGCTTCGAAATGCGCAATGCAGCCGGGGTCTCGATGCTGACGATATTCTTCGCCAACCCATTTGTGTTGCCCGGCGATGTGATGGCGGATGAGCCCGATTGGTCCCGTCTGTTGATGTGGCGCGAAATTTCCCTGCGCTATCTCGGACGAAAGGCCGAAGCATTTGACCAGACCAGTCGTGGTTTTGTTGATTACCTCGCAACGGCCTGAACATGAACAAATACAGTGGCTGCTCAAAACATGTCGGGGTACGTGCCGACACCCGGAAACGGCTTGCGCGCATTGCGCCCCTCTCAGGATTGAAAGTTGAGCTTGACCCGGACGATCCTGAAGGCTGGGTCAATGGGGAGTGCCTGTGCGAGCCTGATGTCCCCTCACCTGTTGAAGGGGTGATTGCCGATCTGGTTACAGCTGGATTTGGTGCCAACCGGCGAGCCACAGCAGCTTCGCTGATGTTGCGTCACGGCTGGGGTGCGGGGCCGATCATCGCGATGTATCTCGCCGAAGGGCGCATCCTGCGGGTGCAGAAATATGCGTACTGGTTTACTCGCGCCACGTTCCTCGAGCGTATCTGGATACGTCAGGCCGACATGGTGACGGCTGAGAGTCTGGATGACCGCCGCACTGAATTGCTCGAAAGCCTGCTGGCTTTCAGCGAGCCGGTTCTGGAGAGCATGCAGGCCTGGTCCGGTTATTCGCGCCACGCCTTGCTTGCCATGCTGGCATCTTCATGGATGGTGCAGTTTTCCCATGCGGGCGAGCTGATGGGGTGTCGTGAAGCAGCCGTGCGGGAAGGGCGCATCGTGCTCGCGCGTGATCGCGAGCTTGTGCGAGCCCTGCCCGAGACCTATGTGATTGCAAGCGGCTCGCGCTCCGAAGTGTGCCAGATACTCAAGGCATGCTGTCTTCAGCACAAAGGCCATCGCCACCGTTTCTGCCCCACCTGTCCGGTCATCAAGGACCGCGATCGTTTTGTTCTCAATCGGGAGTGGGTATGTCGGGAAAGATGACGCAGCCTGATGCACCGGGAACCCCAGGCTATACAGCGTGGCTGGATAGTCTGTTGGAGGATGCCCGCCATGGCTGGAGCATAGGCAGCTTTGGCGCAGTCGGTGAATTCGTGCGCGACCCAGACGAAATTTTCGTGCTGGAAAAATCCACCCATGCGCGCAGCATGCACACGCCGCGGGCTGCCATGAGAATCCGACTGGATTTGCCGACACAGATTGTCGCCTATGACACCCTGTGTGGAGATGGGGTGACCTGGGGGCATTCGCTGGCATTTTGTCTGCCACGCAATGACAGCCTGATTCAACCTGACACCATTACATCGTTGGGAACGGATATCAGTGCCATCCGGCCGCAAGATCGCGACGACTGGCTGTTCGATCTGGGTGTGAGTATCGGACATGTACGGTTCTGTCTGCGCACGGCAGATGAAACACTGCGCAAGAGTTTGATGGCCATGCAGAAGAGCCGGTTGTTTGGCGCTGATGGTGCAGCACTGATGGCTGAAGTGCTGCGTGCCCAGCCGCATCGTGTGCTGTTGTCGCCTCTGGGGCGCATCGAGGTGTTTGCACCCATTCCACCTGCCGATGGCGAAAGCCCGGAAGGTCCCCACACTCACCTGCTGCCGGGCCTGATCAAATCTGGCCGGACGCACGACGCCAATGCCCCGATCCCCGCCGGTTATCAGCCAGTGCTGATGTTTAATCCCCGTTCACCCTGGCGAGATGCAATGGGGCGGCGTGTGGCATTCGATCGGGCTCTGGATCGGGATTTTCTGTCCTTGCTTGCCTGTTTCGGTTTGCCTGAAGAAATCCGAATCAGATCCAAAATACAGGCGGCCATCGATGCCGGTGTTCAACCGCAGGCTTTTGTATGGCCGAAAACCCGGCGTGCCCGGGCGGTCGCCCGCTTGACTCTGCGCCGCATTGCCCAGCAGCAGCCCAGTGCACTCGCTAACGAGTGGCGAGCACGGCATGACCATGCCGAGGCAGACTGAGGCGCACAGAGGGTTGCGCATACACATCCCGGTTAGCGGGGCGAAGCTTGCCGGGTGGGTTCTTGTGGGAGCTTTCCTGCTGGTGCCGATGGGTAGTGCCATGCTGCCCAACCGTGCGTCGCCAGACTCCGCATCGTCAGTGTTCAATAAGCCGATGCGCATCATGTCGACGATGATGTGTAACGACCTGCTCCTGCTCATGCTGGTGCCGCCCGAACGGATCGCCTCGATTACCTATCTGGCACACGACGCGGTAGCTGCACTGATGCCGGGCGCGGATCGCGGCGTGGCCGTAAATCACGGTACAGCGGAAGATGTACTGCTGCAGCGTCCGGATCTGATCCTGGCCGGGACTTTTTCCGCGCCCATGGCACACAGGCTTGCTCGTCGGTCAGGTGCACAGGTTGTCGAAGTTGAAGCGGCCAATAATTTCGAGGACATTCGCCGAGTGGTTCGCAAAGTTGGCGCAGCAGTAGGAGAATCTCCGCGAGCAGAGGCCTTGTTGGCTGAAATGGATGCCAAGCTCGCCCGGCTGGCTGCAGAGCGCGATGATCAGCCCATCCGCGTTGTTGCCTGGAGCGGGGGGAATAGTGTGCCGGGCAAGGGCACCCTCACTCACGCCATCATCACTGCGGCCGGCGCGGACAACATTGCGGCCAGGTCGCCGGATAACCGATACAGCAGCTTTGGTCTGGAGGAGTTGCTGGCGACACGTCCCGAGGTGATTCTGCAGGGGGAAACACGCTGGGATGGACCTTCCCTGCGCGACAGCCAGTTTGCCCATCCCTTGATCGATCGGCATTGGCGCAGGCATGTGATTACCTATCCTGATGCCGCCTATACCTGTGGTCTGCCGCAATCGGCAGACGCCGCGATCACACTGCGCAATGTCTTGCGTAGCCTGCCTGAGCGTGAGGCGTCATGGTGAGACTGGCTGGGCAATCACCGATGCTGATTCTCATGGTCCTGGTGTTGCCTGTGGCGATCGCACTGTCACTTGTCGTGGGCAGGGTTGCAATACCCATTGCGGAATTGTTCGGGGGATTGGCCGCACCCAAACCCAATCTTGCCTGGTTGATTCTTGCGGAGCTGCGCATACCTCGTACCCTGTTGGCGCTCGTGGTGGGGGCCACGCTGGGTCTCGGTGGCGCAGCCCTGCAGGGGTTATTGCGCAACCCGCTGGCCGAGCCCGGTCTGCTCGGTGTCTCCGGTGGGGCGGCCCTTGGTGCGGTGATCGCTATCTATTTCGGCTTGGCGGCTGCATTCGTGCTGGCTATTCCCCTGCTCGGGATTGCTGGAGCGTTGGCAGCCGGCGCGCTTACGTTCCTTTTTGGCCGTAGCGGTACGCTGACCTTAATTCTGGCGGGGGCAGCCGTGTCGGGACTTGCGGGTGCGGGCTTGGCGCTGGCGCTCAATTTTGCCCCCAGTCCTTATGCAGCATATGAAATCACAACCTGGCTGCTGGGTTCGGTGGCCGAGCGAGACTGGGCACAGATCGGGTTGTGCCTGCCTTTCATCCTGGCCGGTTGGGTCTGCCTCGCGTTTACCCCGCGTGGGCTCGATCTGCTGACGCTTGGAGAGGCCCAGGCCGAGAGTCTGGGGGTGAATCTTGGAGTCTTGCGTGCCCTGGTGCTGATCGGGGTGGCACTTTCAGTCGGTGCCGCTACCGCCATGGCCGGAGCCATCGGTTTTGTCGGGCTGGTGGCACCGCATCTGGTGCGGCCGTTTGTCGGGCATCAGCCAAGTCGCATCCTGTTGCCGTCTGCGTTGTTTGGTGCCCTGTTGCTGCTGGCAACCGATATCGTCATCCGTATCTTGCCCACCAGCAACGAACTCAAGCTTGGTGTACTTACCAGCCTGATTGGCACCCCATTCTTCTTCTGGCTGGTATTGCGATTGAGGCGCTTGTCACCATGACTTGTCTGCGAACCGAAGATGTCAGTTTCAAGGCTGGCGGGCGAACACTCGTCGACCGGGTCAGCCTGGTGTGCAAGAGCAGACAGTTTGTCGCGCTTCTCGGGGCCAATGGGGCGGGCAAATCAAGCTTGATCCGGATGTTGACTGGCCTTGTATCACCCACGGCAGGCACGATCCTGCTCGACGACAGAACTGTACAGTCATTTCATCGACGGGAAATGGCGCGTCGCCGAGCCTACATTCCGCAGAATGCCCGGGTTGAATGGCCCATAGCCGTGGAGCGGTTGGTGGCACTGGGATTAATGCCCCAGTTGCCGGCTTTTGGCGATCTGGATGCTACCGCCTGGTGCAAGGTCGAAGTCGCCTTGCGGCAGTGTGGTCTGATACACAAGCGTCATCAGCCTGCCGATACGCTGTCGGGGGGAGAACTGGCGCGGGCCATGCTGGCACGGGCATTGGTTGGTAATCCGGATATCCTGATTGCCGATGAACCCCTGGCAGGTCTGGATCCCCGACATGCAATCGAGGGCATGGTGCAACTGGCCGGGCTCGCTCGTGCCGGACGACTCGTGATTGCCTCGATTCATGATCTGACGCTTGCAGCGCGCTATGCCACGCATGTGGCCATTCTGCATCAGGGGCGACTGACAGCCTTTGGTCCCACGCAAACAACATTGACCCCGGCGAATATTCGTACGGCATTCGAGGTGAACGCCCGTATCGCTGGTGTCGGAACTCACGCCCGGATTGATCTGGGCGTACCGGCTGAACCAGCCGGAATGCGGTAGCCTTTGCGTGTTGACGAGGACAGGATTCAATATGAGCGACAACACGCCTGATCGGAACACCCGCCACACCGCCCGCATGGCCCGCAAGAAGGCCGTGATCGACGCCGCCATCGCCGCCGCCACCGACGAGCGCGGGCTCTTGCTCGTGGTCACCGGCAACGGCAAGGGCAAGAGCACGGCGGCATTCGGCATGGCCGCACGCGCATTGGGCCATGACTTGAAGGTCGGCGTGGTGCAGTTCATCAAGAGCCGCACGGATACCGGCGAAGAAGCTTTTCTCGGCCAGCATGCCGAGTGGCATGTGACCGGTGACGGCTTCACCTGGGACACGCAGAACCGCGAGCAGGACATTGCCACTGCCCAACGCGGCTGGGCGATTGCCGCGCGGATGCTGGCCGATCCGGCTTACCAGTTGGTGGTGCTGGATGAACTGACCTATCTGCTGAGCTATGGCTATCTCGACAGCGACACCGTGCTGGATGCGCTGGTGCATCGTCCGCCGATGCAGCATGTCGTCGTGACCGGACGCGCCGCGCCCGAAGCACTGGTCGAACTGGCCGATACCGTGTCGGAGATTGCCGACGTGAAGCATGCCTTCCGCGCCGGGGTGAAGGCGCAGCCGGGTATCGACCTGTAATCACCCCGTAACCGTTTCGCCATACAAGTAAGCCTTTCCGAAAGGAGGGCTGCCGTGCGCATTCTGATGGTGTCAGACGTGTACTTCCCGCGCGTCAATGGTGTGTCCACGTCGATCCGGACCTTGCGCCAGGCGATTGCGTCTGCGGGGCATTCCAGTGTCCTGGTCGTGCCTGACTACCCGGGTGCGCAGCCAGAAGCGGATATCGTCCGCGTGCCCGGCTGGCAGGTGCCGCGTGATCCCGAGGACCGCTTTATGCACCCGCGTGCGCTGTCTGCCGCACTGGACGGATTGAACCCGGCAGAATTTGACCTCATCCATATCCATACACCCTTTCTCGCACATCGCGCCGGCGTGCGCTGGGCGCGCAAGCATGGTCTGCCCAGCGTCGAGACCTACCACACGCTGTTCGAGGAATATTTCCACCACTACCTGCCCTTCCTGCCCAAGCCTTGGTTGGCGGCGGCGGCGCGCATGATCTCGCGCAAGGAGTGCGACGGCGTCACGGCGGTGATCGCGCCCTCGTCGGCCATGAAGACCGCCTTGCAGACCTATGGCGTAACAAGCCCCGTTCATGTCATTCCCACCGGCATCCGCATGGCCGATTTTGCCGATTGCGACGGTGCGGCCTTCCGTGCCCGCCACGGCATTGCGCCCGGGCGGCCAGTCATGGCCTACGTTGGCCGGGTGGCGTTCGAGAAGAACATCGATTTCCTGCTGCGTGTGACCGAGGCGGTGCGCCGCACGCTGCCCGATGTGCTGTTTCTCATCGCGGGCGAAGGTCCGGCTCGGGCAAAACTTGAACGCGCGGCAGCGGCGCGTGGCCTCACGCAGCAGGTGCGTTTCGTCGGCTATCTTGAACGCCAGACCGAATTGCCTGCGTGCTACTGCGCGGCGGATGCCTTTGTTTTTGCCTCCAAAACCGAAACCCAGGGGCTGGTGCTGCTCGAAGCCATGGCGCTGGGCGTCCCGGTTGTAGCGCTCGCCGAAATGGGCACCCGGGATGTACTCAAGGAAGGCGCAGGCTGCCGCATTGCACCGGACGAGGTCGATGGGTTCGCGGCCACCGTATTGCCCTTGCTTGCTGACCGTGACGCTGCGCGCGCACTGGGCGCGGCGGGCCGGCCCTACGCGGCCGGCTGGTCCGAGGGGCGCATGGCGGACTCGGTGATCGGGCTTTACCGGCAGCTCGGCCAGCAGGAGATGCAGCGCGCGGCATAATGACGGGGTGAGTGTTTCCCCTCCCTACATCGGCCGTTTTGCGCCGTCACCCACCGGCCCGCTGCATTTCGGTTCGCTGGTCGCCGCCGTGGCGAGCTGGTTCGATGCCCGCGCCGCCGGCGGACGCTGGCGGGTTCGCATGGAAGACCTCGACCGGCCGCGTTGCGTGCCCGGCGCTGCCGATACCATCCTGCGCCAGCTCGACGCCTATGGTCTGCATTGGGACGGCGAAGTGCTCTATCAATCGCAGCGCGACGACGCCTACGCTGCGGCGCTCGATCAATTGAAATCGGCCGGCCACGCCTACCCCTGCGCCTGCACCCGCAGCCAGCTTGCCGCCGCGCCGAAAAATGCCGAAGGCGAAACGCTCTATCCGGGCACCTGCCGCGCCGGCTTGCCATCAGGCGCGACGCCGCGCGCGTGGCGGGTGCGGGTCGGTGATGTGAGCGCCTGCTTTCACGACAGGGTGCATGGAAAGCTGTGCCAGAAGCTGGATACCGACGTCGGTGACTTCATCGTCCGGCGGGCAGACGGCCTCTTTGCCTACCAGCTCGCGGTCGTGGTCGACGACGCCTTCCAGGGCATCAGCGACGTCGTGCGCGGGGCCGACCTCTTGTGGAACACCCCGCGCCAGGTGCATCTGCAAAGCCTGCTCGGCCTGCCGACGCCGCGCTACGCGCACGTGCCGCTCGTCGTCAACGCCGCCGGCCAGAAGCTCTCCAAGCAGACCCTCGCCCCTGCGCTGCCCGAAGCCGGGCGCGGCTGGGTGTTGGCCGAAGCGCTCGCCGCGCTCGGCCACGCGCCGCCAGCCGAACTGCAAGATGCCGGCCCTGTAGCGCTTCTTGAGTGGGCTGGCACTCACTGGCAAATGGAAAACGTGCCGAAGCAACCAGTCGTTGCCAAGCCTGCGGCCTGACCGGACAATCCACTCACCACTCACCACTCACCACTCACCAAAATGGCCCAACTCCCTCCCGCCGTCGACCAGGTCCTGCGTGTCCACGCCGGATTCATCCATGCCGTCGTCAACGCCTTGCGCGACCGCAGCCAGTTGCCTGACCTGATGAAGCAGCTCGACGCCGCCGAACAGGCCGGCTGGGCGCGACTGGTGGGCGCGTTGCGCCATGTGATCAACGGGCGGCGCGATCCGTCGATCAAGCTGGGGCTGGACGAGGAGGACGGCATCCTGCTCGACGCCATCCTGCGGGGGCTGGACAACCCGGCCACCCTGCCGGCGCTCGATGCCCAGCCGGATGGCAGCGCTGCTGCGCCCGGCCTCGCCGCGCTGATCGACGCCTCGGCGCGCGGGGACGCGCAGGCGATGTCAGTACTTGCCAACATGGCGGAACAGATGATGAAGGCGGGCGGCGACATGGCCCTGCTCGGCGGCCGCATGCGGCGGCTGGTCAACGGCGAGCGCGATACCGATGTACTCATCGCCGGCATGGGCCCACTCGGGCGTGAGCTGACAATCAGCCTGCTGGATGAACTCGCCAGACTGCGCCCACAGTGACGGCTGGACAAATGGGAGTCGTTTCGGCTAGAATGCGCGGCTTTCCGCGACCCCTCGCGGCAAAGAAGGTGATGTAGCTCAGTTGGTTAGAGCATCGGATTCATAATCCGGGGGTCGGCAGTTCAAGTCTGCCCATCACCACCAGATTCCCGCCTGTCGCGCGCCCGCGTGGCAGTCTCGCCCCCAGTCTATCCACTGTCCCGGCGCCATGAAAAAAATCTACATCAAAACCTTCGGCTGCCAGATGAACGAGTACGACTCGGACAAGATGGCCGACGTGCTCGGCGCGGCCGAAGGCTACGTCAAGACCGCCACGCCCGAAGACGCCGACGTGATCCTGTTCAACACCTGCTCGGTGCGCGAAAAGGCGCAGGAAAAGGTGTTCCACGACCTGGGCCGGGTGCGCCAGTACAAGCAGGCGAACCCCAATGTGGTCATCGGCGTCGGCGGCTGTGTCGCCAGCCAGGAAGGCGCGGCCATCGTCGCGCGCGCGCCGTATGTGGACGTGGTGTTCGGCCCGCAGACCCTGCATCGCCTGCCCGAGCTCATCGCCAGAAAGCGCGAAACCGGCAAGCCGCAGGTCGACATCAGCTTTCCCGAAATCGAGAAGTTCGACCACCTGCCGCCGGCGCGCGTCGAAGGCGGCGCGGCCTTCGTCTCGATCATGGAAGGCTGCTCCAAGTACTGCACCTTCTGCGTGGTGCCCTATACGCGCGGCGAGGAAGTGTCGCGGCCGTTCGACGACGTGCTCACCGAAGTGGCGGGTCTTGCGGCAAACGGGGTAAAAGAAGTCACCCTGCTGGGGCAGAATGTGAATGCCTACCGCGGCGCGATGCATGACGGCGAGATTGCCGATTTCGCGCTGCTGCTCGAAGTCGTGCACGAAATTCCCGGCATCGAGCGGATTCGCTACACCACCAGCCACCCGCGCGAAATGACCGACCGGCTCATTGCCTGCTATGGCACGCTGCCCAAGCTGGTGTCGCACCTGCACCTGCCCGTGCAGTCCGGCTCCGACCGCATCCTCGCGGCGATGAAGCGTGGCCATACCGTGCTCGAATTCAAGTCCATCATTCGCAAGCTGCGTGAACAGCGGCCCGGCCTCTGCCTGTCGTCGGATTTTATCGTCGGCTTCCCCGGCGAAACCGAGGCCGATTTCGCGGCGACCATGAAACTCATCGAAGACCTCGACTTCGACGCCAGCTTCTCCTTCATCTACAGCAAGCGGCCCGGCACCCCGGCTTCCGACTATCCTGACGATGTGAGCGCGGAAACCAAAACCCGGCGGCTGATGCAGTTGCAGGCACAGATCGAGGCGCAGGCACAGGTCGTCAACCGGTCCATGGTCGGCACCGTGCAGCGCGTGCTGGTCGAAGGCCGCGCGAAAAAGAATGCCGAGGAACTCGCCGGCCGCACCGACAACAACCGCATCGTGAACTTTCCGGGCACCGACCGCCTGATGCATGCCTTCGTCGACGTGCGCATCACCGAGGCCTTGCCGCACAGCCTGCGCGGCGAAATCGTCACCCGCGAAAGCGTCGCCGCTTGAAGACCGGCATCGTCGAACTCAAGCTCGCGCCGGAAGACAACCGCCGGCTCGCCAACCTGTGCGGGGTGCTGGACGAAAACCTGCGGCAGATCGAGGCGGCGTTCGATGTGACCATTGCGCGGCGCGGCATGAGCTTCCGCGTCAACGGTGATTCCGCACAGGCCGAGAAGGGTGCGCAGGCGGTCGAGCATTTCTACAACCGCGCGCACGATCCGCTCTCGCTCGACGACATCCAGCTGGGTCTGGTCGAACTCACGCGCGGCCGTGCGGATGACGAAGACAGCGCACCGCGCCTGCGCACCCGCCGCGCCGAGCTGCGCGCCCGCACGCCGGGGCAGGCGGGCTACATCGAAAACGTCCTGTCGCACGACATCACCTTTGGCATCGGCCCGGCAGGCACCGGCAAGACCTATCTTGCGGTTGCCTGCGCGGTGGACGCGCTGGAACGCGAGCAGGTCAAGCGCCTGATCCTCACCCGCCCGGCGGTGGAAGCCGGCGAGCGTCTGGGGTTTTTGCCTGGCGACCTCACGCAGAAGGTCGATCCCTACCTGCGCCCGCTGTACGACGCACTGTATGACCTGATGGGCTTCGACAAGGTCACGCGGCTCATCGAGCGCCACGCCATCGAAGTGGCACCGCTCGCCTTCATGCGCGGGCGTACCTTGAACCACGCCTTCATCATCCTCGACGAGGCGCAGAACACCACGCCCGAACAGATGCAGATGTTTTTGACCCGCATCGGCTTTGGCGCGCGCGCCGTCGTCACCGGCGACCCCACGCAGATCGACCTGCCCAAGCACGTCAAATCCGGCCTCATGGACGCGGTCGACACGCTCGCCAACGTGCGCGGCATCGGCTTCACGCACTTCGGCTCGGAAGACGTAGTGTGCCATCCGCTGGTCGGGCGCATCGTCGATGCCTACGCCGCGAAGCGGGCGTTAACCGAAAAATGAGTGTGGAATTCAGCCTGTCGGTGCAATACGCCAGCGAGGCGAGCGACCTGCCCACCCGCGCGCAGGTGCGCCGCTGGGTCGCTGCCGCGCTGGCCCATCCGGCCGAGATCACGGTGCGCATCGTCGACGCCGACGAGGCGCGCGCACTGAACCAGGATTTCCGCAGCATGGCCTACGTGCCCAACGTGCTCACTTTTGAATACGGCGAAATCGGCCATGACGCATCCGGTGTCGGCATCCTCGGCGGCGATGTGGTGATCTGCGCACCTGTGGTCGAGCGCGAGGCCCGTGAACAGGGCAAGTCCTTACAGGACCATTACGCGCACATGACCGTCCACGGCGTGCTGCACCTGCAGGGCTACGACCACCTTGACCCCGTGGAGGCCGACATCATGGAAACGCGTGAAGCCGGTATACTGAAGCGGTTCCGAATCCCCAATCCCTACGCCTGAACATGGAGTCCGACAGTAGTCCCAGTCCCAAGCCCAGCTTGATGGAGCGCATCTCCCACTGGCTGATGCGCGAGCCTGAAGATACCGAGCAGTTGATCGAGTTGCTGCACGGTGCCTATGAAAACAGCCTGATGGATGCCGACGCCCTGGCGATGATCGAGGGCGTGCTGCAGGTGTCCGAAATGCGCGTCGGCGAGATCATGATCCCGCGCGCGCAGATGGACGTGATCGACATCAACGATCCGCCCGAACAGTTCATTCCCTTTGTCATTGAAACCGCGCACTCGCGTTTTCCCGTCATCGACAAGGACCGCGACGATGTCATCGGCATCCTGCTCGCCAAGGATCTCCTGCGGCACTACGCAGAACACGACGCCGACATACGCGGCATGTTGCGCCCGGCGGTATTCATCCCCGAATCCAAGCGGCTCAACGTGCTCTTGAAGGAATTCCGTTCCAACCGCAACCACATCGCCATCGTCGTCAACGAATATGGTGGCGTGGCGGGGCTGGTCACCATCGAGGACGTGCTGGAACAGATCGTCGGTGACATCGAGGACGAATACGACTTCGACGAAACCGAAGACAACATCATCCGCGAGAAGGATAACGTCTTCCGCGTGAAGGCCGGGACCGAGATCGACGACTTCAACCAGACCCTGGGCGCGCAGTTTTCCGACGAGGAATTCGACACCCTCGGCGGGCTTGTCGTCTCGCGCTTTGGCCACCTGCCCAAGCGCGGTGAGAGCGTGAAGTTCGACAGTTTCCAGTTCACCGTGCTGCGTGCAGACAGTCGTCGTCTGCATGCCTTGCGCGTGGTGCGTCTGCAGCCCGAGGACGCCGACGCGCAGCTGCCGCTGGTGTAAATCCGGACAAGTTCAAGATAGGTTCACAGGGAGGCAAGGGAGTCAGGGGAGGAACCCGTCTGATTTCCTCCCCCCCCCCTCCCCTGCCTCCCTGTGGATACGCCTTTACAAGGCATGCAGGCGGTTGCCGCTGGCGAAACCTGCGAGCGCCGGCACCTCGCCCTTTGCCAGCGCCATCACCTTGAAGAGTTCTCCCATTTCCGCCGGCGACACCAGCCGCTGCACGGCGTTGGTCTGCGGCAACCAGGCCGCCGCGTCGGCGGGAGAGGTTTGCATCAGGAGTTCGGTGAGACCGCTGTTCAGCAAAAAGCTCGCCTGGCTGGTGTAGCCCGAGGGCGCAAGTCCGGCGGCCATGCCGGCGCGGGCAATGGCGCTGAAATCGACGTGCGCGGTCAGGTCGGTGAGGCCCGGCAGGTGGAAGGGGTCGTCGAGCGCGTGGTGGCGGAAGTGCGCCCGCAGCGTGCCCATGTGACGCTGCGGATGGTAGTACTCGTGCGCAGCAAATCCGTAATCGATCATCAGCACCAGGCCGTGCCGGAGCCGATCGCCCAGTGAGGCGATCAGCGCGTCCGCAGCAAGATTGATTTCGGAAAGGTAGGGCGGCACCAGGTCGAGCGCTTCGGCTCGCAGGCGCAGCACCGGGTCGGCGATGGGGCGGTCGGCCCAGTCGAAGCCGCCGTTTCGCCAGACCACGCCGCGCTGCACCGGTCCGGTGTCGGTCCAGTGCACCAGTTCGGCGGGCAGCGCGTCTAGCACCTCGTTGCCGAGGATCACGCCGCTGAACGAGCCGGGCAGCGCGTCGAGCCAGACCACGCGATCCAGCCACTGCGGTACCGCGTGTTCGAGTGTCTGCCGCTGGCGCGCGCGCAGGTCGGCGCTCACGTCGAGGATGGCGTAGCGCGCGGGCAGCGCACCCAGGCGGTCGAGTTCGCCCAGCACGTCGGCGGCGAGCCGGCCACTGCCCGCACCCAGTTCCAGCACCTCGCCGCCGGTGGCCGCCAGGGTGGGCGCGATGGCGTGCGCCAGGGTGCGGCCGAACAGCGGCGTGAGTTCGGGCGCGGTGACAAAGTCGCCGGCCATGCCGAACTTGGTGGTCCCGGCGGTGTAATAGCCCAGGCCCGGTGCGTAGAGCGCCGCTTCCATGAATTGCGAAAACGGGATCCAGCCACCGGCTGCCGCGATCTGTGCGGCGAGCTGGGCCGTTACGCGCTGACTGTGCGCAAGGGCATCGGTGGACGGGGCGGGGAGCATGGTTTCGGTGATAATGGGCAATCCCTCCGACTATAAAGGCGAATTCCGATGCATGGCAAAGTCGTGCTGATCACCGGCGGAGCCCGACGCGTGGGCGCGGCGTCCGCCCGCCTGCTGCACGCAGCCGGTGCCAACCTGATGATTCATTACCGCAGTTCGGCCACCGAAGCGCGCGCACTGCAGGCCGAACTCAATGCCTTGCGGCCTGATTCCGTGGCGCTTATCCAGGCCGACCTGCTCGATATCGGCGGCCTGCCGGCACTGGTGAACCAGACCGTGGCCACCTTCGGCGGACTGGACGTGCTGCTCAACAACGCATCGAGTTTTTATCCCACGCCGGTGGGCAGCATTCAGGAGAAGGACTGGGTCGATCTCATGGGCAGCAACCTCAAGGCCCCCCTGTTCCTGTCGCAGGCGGCCGCGCATGAACTCAAGAAACGCCGGGGCTGCATCATCAACATCACCGACATCCACGCCGAACGGCCGATGAAGAGCTACGTCGTCTATTCGGTGGCCAAGGCCGGGCTGGTCGGCCTCACCAAATCGCTTGCGCGCGAACTGGCTCCCGAGGTGCGCGTCAACGGCATCGCGCCGGGGCCGATCCTGTGGCCCGAGGACGACGCCAACTTCGACGAGGTGTCGCGGCAGCGCATCGTCTCGCACACCATGCTGAAACGCGCGGGCGATCCGAACGACATTGCGCTCGCCGTGCGGTTCTTTGCCATGGAAAGCGGATTCGTCACCGGCCAGATCCTGGCGGTGGACGGCGGACGCAGCGCCAAACTCTGATGACCGGCCCTGTCGTCCCGCGACGACAGGGCGCATGACTCAACCGAAGCGGCTGCGCTTGCCGGACGTCGAGCTGGCCTCGGCAGTCACGGCTTCGGTGTCCGGTTTCTCGTCCCGAGCCGGGGCCGCCACCTCCTCGGTCAACTGCGCCGGAGCGTTGTGCAGGCCGATGTTGCCCGAGATCACCCCGCCTGATTCCACCATCATGGCACCGTAGCGTATCGTGCCCTTGACCCGTCCGGTGGCGTAGATCACCAGCCGTTTGCGGGCAACGAGGTCGCCTTCGAAGGTGCCGTGAATTTCGGCAACGTCGATTTCTGCCCGTCCGGCAAATATCCCGCCTTCCGCAATGCGGATGTCCCGGCTGTTCATCGAGGCTTCCACCCGGCCCTCCACCACCAGAATCTCGCAATCCGTGATTTCCGATCCCTTGAGCTTGATGTTGGGGCCAACGATCAGTTTGCTGCCTTCGTCACGGGGAGAGGGGACTGCGGACGTGGCGGCCTGTTCTCGCACAGGTTCGGCCGTTTCGGTGGCGCGTGGCGGAATGGCAGGCTGGGGGACGGGGCGGGCAGGTTCGGTGCGCGGGCTGGTCGAGCCGGGCGACATGAAGGTTTTGAGCATGGCGGGCTTTCAAGGATTGACGGGTTGCAAATGCGCCCATGCCACCCGCGACCGGGCGGCATAGTCACGGCATGCTGCATTGCAAACTGTGCGCCAGGAAAAAAACTCCAGTCAAATCATGATCTTGGTGTTTGCGCCGGGGGCGGGGAAGGTAAGTGGACGGGTATAAGCGTCGCCCGGGAGCGACAGCCTGAAGGGCACCGTGTGGAAATCGCTCAAGAAAACAGTCGGATAGACGAAATCAGACGTGTCGTCCCTGCACGACATACGGGCTTGGCCCGCATGCCGCGCAGTGAAAATAATCTGGAGAGAACCACCATGCCCGCCACCCTGGAACTGAAGCCTGCATCGACCGCACCATCCGATGCGCCGGCCGCCCCCCGCGAAGGGGCGCTGACGCTAGACCAGATCAAGCTCAATATCGGGGATTCCATCCAGCTTCAATACCAGACCGGCAATGACCAGACGCGCTGCTTTGTCACCCTGATCGGATATCAGATCGGAAGAGCG
>JBEQCD010000029.1:0-29498 GCA_041639515.1 Hydrogenophilales bacterium
GCGGTGGTGAGCTGTACGTGTTTGCCGACGGCGACGTGCATATCGAGGAATCCGAATTCGTCCACGTCATCAAGCTGCCGGGCGGGCACAACGGGCCCCTGTCGCCGATTCTCCACACCATCCCGTTGCAGCTGCTGTCGTATCACGCCGCACTGCAAAAGGGCACGGACGTGGACAAACCGCGCAATCTGGCCAAATCGGTAACAGTCGAATAGGGTCGGGATTATTTACACGCAGCGCCGGCAAGCGCTGCGTGGCGCATGCCCATTCTTTACATCGCCTTGAGCGGGAAGAAAAAACCCACGGCCGGCATGGCCATTGCTTGCCTTGGGGCGGACGCGTTTCCTCTCGCAATCCGAATCGCGGCCCTTCCGCCTAACAACAAGTCTCTTCAGGGAAAACAAAAAATGCATGTGACTCGAACTCTGCAAAATGCGGCGCTGACCGCCCTGTGTACATTTTGGGCACTGCCTGCCCAGGCCGCGACTGTGGTCGCCGATTTCAATGAAATCCCCATGACCGCCAGCGCCACCACCAGCCTGGGGCCGAACGGGTACACGGTCAACCTGATTCCAGGCTACACCTATGTGGAAAACGGGTTCAAGTTCACCACCGACTGGGGGCTGCCCAACCTTTACGCGATGCAGATCGGTGCCATCACCAGCACCAACCCGTATTGGTGGACCGGCTCGCAGGGGCTGTTTCATTCGTATGGCGGCTCGGCACAGTACAGCAACACCTTCATCGTCACGCGCGTGGGTGGCGGCGTATTCGATTTCATCAGCATGGATGTAGCGGCCTTCAGTAATGGCTCGCGTTACTTCGCGGTCAATGGCTATCGAGGCAACAGCCTGGTACCTGTCGCTCAGAAGTATGTTCCCTTGCTGGATGACTCCTACAACACGCTGGAAACCCTGACCTTTGGCAACGATTTCAAGGATCTGACCATGGTGACCTTCTCGGCTTGGGGCCAGCAGATCGACAATGTCACCTTTGGCGTGGCTGCGGTTCCCGAACCCGAAACCTACGCCCTGATGCTGGCCGGTCTGGGACTGGTGGGTTTCGTTGCAAGACGGCGGATGCGTTGACGTAATGTCTTACTGCGCGTCCTGCAGGACGCGCCGGGCCAGTTCGGCCTTGTTGTTGACCGCAAGCTTGCGGTAGCAATGCGCAATGTGATTGCGCACGGTGGCGGGCGATAGCCCGAGTGCCGACGCGATCGCTGCATGGGTTTCGCCCTGGGCGTAGCGTCCGACGATTTCGCGCTCGCGCGCCGAGAGGGTGTCGAGTGAACTCGCCTGCGAGACGCGCAGAAACCTGTAAATCCCCCGGGCCTCCACGCTGAGCTTTTGCGAGCCCAGGCGCGTGGGCTTGGCTTCCCTTACAGGAGCGTGCAATTCCTCCGGCAGGCAGCTGCCCTGCCAGCTGGGCCAGGTGCGGCGCAGGCAATGCACGAACGCTGGCGTGATCTCGCGCAGGAAACCCCGTTCGTCCGCCACCGCCCAGCACTCGGGTTTGTCGCGCGGATCGTCCAGCACTTCACGCAAGCGTGCCGCCCGGTGCGCATCCGCAATGTGCGGCATCAGCCATTCCTTGGTCTGGCGTTCGGTTTCGCTGAACGGCCGTTTCGGGTCGTGCCGCCACAAGGTCAGAAACTCGTTGAGTGAGGACACAGGCTCCACCAGCAGCGTGCCGAGTGACCACTCGATTTTGTATGGCTTGCCCACTTTCTGATACAGCGCGGTGCGAACAAATTTGGCGCGTGTCGTCAGGTCTGCCAGATTGATGCTCCTGCCAGGATGGGCCATGAGCTCGGCGCGCATGAAATCCTCGCCAATATAGGGCAGGTAGTCCTGCAGGATGGTGTGTTCACAGTTGTGGAGATGCAGCCGGTGAATCTCCAGCGGCTCGGCCGAGGCATTGCCCCACCAGGCGGAATCAAAGGGAATGAGCCGGTTGATCAGATCGAGCGCAATGGACTGGAATGCCTTGAACGGCGCTTCACGACCGGCCTGGTGCAGGTCGAGCAGGACTGGGTTCAGGCGAGAGATATCCATGCTTACTGCCTGATCAGGTCAGGCACCGCAACGATGAATCCCGCACAGCGTAGTCGCAGCCAGATCAAAAGCCAATACGGCTGATGGGTTGGTGCAAATGCATCATCTGGTTGTTTTACATCAGTGATGATTACAGCGGTTTGCTGGCGGGCATTCAGGACGATCCTGAATTAAAAGCCAACAAAATCATCATGTTGATCACCAATCTGGGCCGGAAGAATGCATTTAGAACAGTTATTGCTTTGACCCCAAGTGGGGAGCGGCGTGCTGAGAAGGCATTCTGGGTACGCGCCATGCAAGGTCGGAATTCTGTACATTCAAGCGAGGGAAAAGCATGAAACGCACGAGCGGATTGTTGTCAGTATTTCTTTTGGCTGGCCTGGCTTCGGGCATGGCTCAGGCGCAAGGACCGGTATTCAATGGCGTGGGCGCGGGAGGGCTGATCGACTTCACGACCTGGAATCTGTACGGGAGCGCCAGCGCAAGCAATTCAACACCGGGCAATGGCTACACCTACAGCATTCTCAGCCTTACTTCTCCCGGAACCGGGGATCAGGGCGGGGCGGCGTTTGCACCCAACACGGTCATGCTGGATTTCGACCAGGCCTTCACCATCACATTTGATTTCTACATTAGCCCCGGGACAGTGGTTGCCGGAGACGGCATGACTTTTGTCCTGACAGCGGATGATCCCAGCAATGTTGGCGGCGATCCGATAGTGCCCATTGGGGGCTCAGATTTGGGTTATGGCGGAAGCGGGCTGGGCGGTCTGGCCTTTGCGATTGATACCTTCTATTTCTCAGGTGAGCCCGTGGCACCAAGTATCCAGTTTCTGGAACATGGCTCGCCCACACCGATAGCGTTTACAGAAACCGGACTCACTGATATTCGTGACCCCAGCTTTTTTCAATGGGGTGCCGAGCTCAGCTATCTCCCCTCCGGAAATAGCGATCAGTTGGGCATGCTCACAGGAACCATCAATCAGTTCATTGGTGGTTTGACATTCTCGGTTTCCACGGCAGTGGACGGCAATTTGCTCGGGTTGCATGGCGTGCCTGTTTACTATGGCTTTACCGCAGGCAATGGTCTTGCCGACGATGGCCATCATGTTTCCAGTGCAGTACCCGTTCCCGAACCCGAAACCTGGGCAATGCTGCTCGCGGGCCTGGGGTTGGTGGGCTGGCGTTTCCACAGGGCTCGTGTGTGAAAGGCGTGCAGTAAAGACAGGAGCACAATCATGGGCGGACTGCAAAAAATCCTGGTAAGTCTGGCGTTGGCAGGAATGAGTGCATCGGCATCGGCATTCAGTGTGTTTCCCATCGATGCTGCGCATTCACTCAAATGGGGTGACAACACGAACGGTACACCGGGTGGCATCGTGACCTGGAGTTTTATGCCGGTGGGCATACACGGGAGCGGGTATTGTGGAGATGCCTGTCCGGGCGACAGCCTGGCAAGCCTGAACATCGAGATAGGCCCGGGCATGGGCTATTCCTCAATCCCCCTGACGAGCCTTGAGAGTTATATCACTGCTGCATTCGACAAATGGTCAGCTGTGGCGAACATCACCTTTATCAAGGTGAGTGACAGTGGCGTTCCGGCGAATGACTCCACGGCCCTGCCCCCCGCGACAGGAGACATCCGGATCGGCGTGTTTGCCTTTGCGAGTGGCGGGGGAGCAGTGGGTTTTGCACCACCGCCAAACGGGGGCACAGGTGCGGGCGACATCATATTCGATGCGAATTCGTTTTATGCATTTCAGCCTGGCAACGACGGCGATGCGTTTCCTGTCGCTTCTACCGCGCCAAACGATTTTGAAAGTTTGCTGTTGCACGAAATGGGACATGCCCTTGGTCTTGCGCATCCGGCATTCAATGGGACGTGTGCGGTCATGAATGTCGATGCGTCCTGTTTGTTCAAGATCAATCGCGAACTCGACGCCGACGACATCGCGGGCGCACAATTTTTGTACGGTGCCCCCGTCCCCGAACCCGAAACCTGGGCAATGCTTTTAGCAGGTTTGGGCCTGGTGGGCTGGCGTTTGCGCAGTATCAGGGTGTAATTCTGGCAATTCAATTTTGTTTGAGCGGATCAAACCAGTCAGGGGGTATCGAATGATTTCTTATCGGAATGGCACCAAAAGCTTGCTGTGTGCGGGTCTCCTAACACTGACCAGCCTGAATGTGGGGTTGGCGCAAGCTGACTCGCTGGATACGATTATTTTGCATCACGACATCTATGAGCCACTGAATGAATTTGGCAATTCATTCAACGACCCCAACATTTATTTCCAGCTGGCCGGGCAGTCAGCCAACATGCAGCAACGTCTATCGAGCGGTACCAGCGGTGGGCAGCTTGATGGGGCAACCGGCTTGGGAGATATCCAGTTTTTTGAAGTGTTCCCGCCAGCGGATATCAACGAGTACCAGACATATTCCTACATTGGCGTAGTCGAGACATACGGATACGACGGCGACAGCAATCCAGGGTTTGTGACGGATCGCAGCATTGTTATCGGTTTTCTGGATACGACCAACGTGCTCGGCCAAACGATCAATACCCTGTTTCCCTCAGCCAATGGCGGCCAGGGCTACGATGAAGCGACACTGGTAACCCGGTTTACGACGGTATTCGACTCGGATGAGTTTTTTGATATGGCCTTTGGGCAAGTGAGTGGGCAGACAAACACCAGCGCCGACATGCGCGTTGCCGAACTGGATTGCCAATTTACAAATACGTGCTTCGAGACTTCGCTGGTTCGCTCTGGACAGCAATTGCAACTGGTGGCGTTCGTCGGGGGAACGAGCGGGGACGAAGGGGTGTTGATCGGCACAATTGATACCAGTTTGTATCGCTATAACAATCTTGCACCTGTCCCCGAACCCGAGACCTGGGCCATGCTGCTCGCCGGGCTGGGACTGGTGGGGTTCGCTGCCCGGCGGCGCGCTATGTATAGCTGAGATGGATAGCCGAGAATGTTGACCTTAACTCCACACCACTTTTCAGGGGCTCACATGTTCAAGCCATTTATCCGATCGGCGGCGATGGTTTCGCTGGCCATGCTGGCCTCCGGCCAGGCCAGCGCCGCACCTTTTGGCACGCTGACTTTCAATACTCCTTTCGCGGTGGTGAGCCCAACCGACAGCATCGACGTCTGGGTCACCTTTACGCTCGACGCAGCCTCGCCCAATCTCTTGCTGGAGAATGGGGGAGAGGACACGAACGGCACGCTTGATTCTTCGGACATTCCATCGCATTGGCTGTCTTACACCCGTAGTTATCTCAATACTTATTACGGAGGGGTAGACGATACCTTCAGTACATTCACTGATCCCGCTTATCCCTACGAATTCGATTTTCATACCTCGCAGCCTGATTCGCTCAATTTCCTGGACATGTACAGTTTGTCGGCAGGGCAGAGTGTGAGCTACAAATTTGGCACGTTCAATCCTGTCGGTGGCATGGCCCCTGCGGGCACGTATCAGTTTTTGGATACCGGATTGACGCTGAATCTGGAGGGCACAGAAGAGGGGCAATTGACCGACTTCAATGGTGATCCGGTGTTCTATGCGGCCGGCGATTATTTGCTGGATTTGAATGGCGATACCGTCCTGGATGAAAACGGTGACCCGGTAATGGCGATGGAAGGCGATCCGGTCTTGGCGGCAATACGTGCGGAGTTCAGTATTACGATGGCCAATACCGGTGCGGCCGGTGTGTACTTTGTACGAGAAGTCACGGCTGTCCCCGAACCCGAAACCTACGCCATGCTGCTCGCCGGGCTGGGACTGGTGGGCTTTGCGGCGCGACGTCGTTTGCATTGATGCAAACGATAGGAACAAAAACGGCGGTCTCGACCGCCGTTTTTCATGGTGAGCCGTGAGGCCAGCACCCAGAGCCGACTCCGGAAAATATCGCTGCGCTCGATAGCCACCGTTTGCAAACGACGATGATCTACACACATGTGATCGAGGTGACGCGGGCAGTTGCCGGCCCATTCGGCAGTCTCAGAATCTCTCGTGCCTGGAGGCGACTGGCGAAATGATGCAGACGCTCAGCGCAACTGATTTCCAGATGACGGTGTAAAGCGCTTACGGGTTTGTTGTCGCTCAACGCATACTGAATGGCCGGTGTTTCTGGCGTGTGATAAGGCTAAACGATTCTGGGCAGAATCAGCTTGAAAAAGACGAGGCTCATCAGAAGCGCCCAGCAGCCGAGTACCCAGTATCGCAGTTGCAATTCTGTTTTCATCCAGACGGCGAGAGGGAACAAGCTCAGGACTAGAAGCACCCAGCCAGCCGATACGGCGGCTTCTCCTTCCAGATGAACCATCCCGTACCAGCGGGCGTTCCCTGAGTGGGATTGTGTGAGTATGGCCACGAGGGCAACGGCGGCCAGGATGACCGAGGCCAGGGTATTCGCAAGACGCGCAAAAACAGTTCGCGCAGGCAATGCGTTACGGTCGCCATTCATGATGCGGGTCTATTCTGCCAGTTGTGTGTGGCTGGAAACCCTGGACGGTCAATGCCGCTTGCGGTCTTCCTTCAGCGCCAGGGTGGCGACCTGTACGCGATTGCGTAGCCCCAGTTTTTCCATGATGTTGCGCAGGTGGTTGCGCACGGTGTTTTCCGAAAGCGTCATCTTGTAGGCGATGGCCTTGTTGGAGTGGCCTTCCTTCACGTGGTTGACGATTTCCATCTCCCGTGCGGTGAGGGCGGAGAGGGCGTTGTTGTTGAGTTCGCCGCGTGCCATCTTCTGCATGATGTTGAGCGGAAAGCTGCTCTGGCCGTCGCACACGCTGCGGATGGCGGCGAGCACCTGGTCGGGTTCACTGGACTTGACGACGTAGCCGTCGACGCCGGACGAGATGGCTTCGGAGATTTCCTCGTCGGAATCGGCGATGGTGAGCATGATGACCTTGATGCCCAGGTCGCGCAGGTCGGACACCAGGTCGAGGCCGTCGGCATCGGGCAGGGATCGGTCGAGCAGTGCGGCGTCGGCGTGGTTGCCGGCGGCGAGCCAGGCGCGCAGTTCGGCGGCGTTGGCCATTTGCGAGACCAGCCTGAGGTCGGCTTCCTGCTGGATGTAGCCCGCCACCCCCATGCGGAGCAGGGGATGGTCGTCGATGAGGATGAGGTTCAAAGGGGCCGGCATGGTACTACTCCGCTGAAAATCGGGTGTTCTTATGTGGGCAGGCCGCGTGGTT
The DNA here is from genome assembly GCA_041639515.1 of Hydrogenophilales bacterium. Classification (GTDB taxonomy): domain Bacteria; phylum Pseudomonadota; class Gammaproteobacteria; order Burkholderiales; family Thiobacillaceae; genus Thiobacillus. The sequence goes on from JBEQCD010000029.1 coordinate 7,264, forward strand.
TGCGCGGCGCGCGTTCGAATACTGCATCATAGACCGGAATCGGCAGCCATTTCAGCAATCGCGCCACCCACGCCATCTGCCAGGGGATGACGGTGCGTGCCCGGCGGGTGTGGATGGCGCGGGCGATTTTCTGCGCGGCCGATTCGGCGGTCATCTTGAACGGCATGGCGTAGGGATTCACGCGCGTCATCGGCGTGTCGATGTAGCCGGGTGCCACGTCGACCACGGCAATGCGGCGTGCCTTGAGTTCGAGTCGCAGGGCTTCGAGATAAATGGCGGCGGCGGCCTTGGACGCCGAATACGCGCCCCCGCCCGGCAGGCCGCGCACCCCGGCCACGCTGGAGATGCCGCACAGCACGCCGCCGCCCTGCGCCGCCATCGGCGCGATGAAGGGTGAAAAGGTGTGGACCAGTCCCAGCACGTTGGCGTCCATCACCGCGCGAAAGGTGGCGAGATCGTCGGCTTCCTCGGTGAGGGTGCCGACGCTGATGCCGGCAGCGGCAATCACGATGTCCGGCGTGCCCACGTCGGCCAGGAAGGCCTCGGCGGCCTGACGCATTGCGCCGGCGTCACGCACGTCGGCCGGATAGGTGCGGGCATCGAGTCCGTGTGCGACCTGGTCGAGGGCGTCTGCCTTGCGGCCGACCAGACCCAGGCGGGCTCCGCGTGCGGCGTAGTGGCGTGCCAGCGCTGCGCCCAGCCCCGAACTCGCGCCGGTGATGAAAACCCTTTGGGGTTGATCAAAAACCCGTAGGGGTTTACTCAAAGCCTGAACCGGTCCGCTCAACGCGCGCGGCTTACTTGGCTTTCTTGCCGGCGCGTTCGGCGCGCGCCTTGGCGATGAGCTGGTCGAGCACCTCGAACAGGCGTGCTTCGCTGCCGGCCTGCGATACCGAAGTGGCGTACTTGCCGTCGACGATGAAGGCGGGCACGCCCCGAATGGCGTAGGCCGTGGCGAGTTGCGCGCCCTGGGTGGCCTTGGACTGGATCGCGAAGGAGGTGTACAGGGATTCGAACTGCTTGCGGTTCACGCCCTGCTTGGCCACCCAGCCGCCGAGCACGGCCGGGTTGTCCAGGTCGACGTTCTGGATGTGGTAGGCGTCGAACACTTTTTCGTGCAGGCGGCCCAGGAGTTTCATCTGCTCCAGCGAGTAATAGAGCTTGGCCGCAGGCAGCCAGTCCGGGCGAAACACAGCGGGCACCCGGCGGATCTGCGCGTCCTTGGGGAGGGTCTTGAGCCACTTCGTGAGGCCCGGTTCAAGCTGGAAGCAGTGCGGGCAGCGATACCAGAAGAACTCCAGCACCTCGACCTTGTTGCCTGTGGCCACGGCACGCGGCGGGTTCACCAGGGTGTAGTCGTGGCCTTCGAAAATGGGTTCGGCGGCAAAAGCGGACAGCGAAAAAACGGCGGCGGCCACAAAGGCCAGGGCGCGGCTGAACATCAAGGCATCTCCTGTTTGACGGGTTCTTCTCTGACCAGCGTGGCGGGAATATTGTTCTGTGCGAGCAGGCTACGCGTGCTGTTCACCTGGTCCATGGCCAGGAAAGGGCCGATGCGGACGCGGTGGAACACGCCCTTGTCGGGGATTTCACTGGTCTGGATCGCGGCTTCCACGCCCAGCAGGGCGAGCTGGGCTTTGAGGTTGTCGGCGTCATCGGCATTCTGGAACGCCCCGGCCTGCAGGAAATAACGCGGTGCGGCGGGCGCGGCGGGTTCGCCGGCGGCGGGCAGCGCAGTCGATTCGTCACCCGGCAAGACCTTGTAGAAATCGAAGCTGGGCGCGGGTTCCGGCGTGGTAGCCGGAGGGGGAGCGGCAGGCGTTGCGGGTGGCGTTTCCAGCTTGAACGGATTGCTGCCGGTGACCCAGAGCGCCACGCCGACGGCAAGCACGGCCCCGACGGACAGGCCGATCAGCACGCCGGCAAAAATGGAGTTGCCGCCGCGCCTGGCTTTACTGGATGCGGCGGGGCGGGATGCGGGTTTGGCCATGGCTACATTGTCTCCGGGGCGGAGACGCCGAGCAAGGCGAGACCGTTAACAATCGTGATCCGGCACGCGTCGGCCAGCGCCAGGCGGGCGTGTTTCGTGCCGGCATCGTCGACGAGGAATTTTTCGGCGTTGTACCAGGCGTGGAAATCGCCCGCCAGGGTGGTGAGGTAATGCACCACCAGATGCGGCGAAAGCTCCTGTGCCGCCGCAGCGATCACTTCCGGGTATTCGGCCAGGCGCTGCATCAGCGCGAGCTCGTGCGGGGCGGTCAGCGGCGCGAGAGAAGTGTCGGCCAGGCAGGCGGCTTCGCCCTGCCATTCTTCGAACACGCGGCAGATGCGGGCGTGGGCGTATTGCACGTAGTAGACGGGGTTGTCGTTGTTCTTCGCCAGCGCAAGGTCGACATCGAAGATGTACTCGGTATCGGGCTTGCGCGACAGCAGGAAAAAGCGCACCGCGTCCTTGCTCGTCCATTCGATCAGGTCGCGCAGGGTGACGTAGCTGCCGGCGCGCTTGGAAATCTTCACTTCCTCGCCGCTGCGCATCACGCGCACCATGGTGTGCAGCAGGTAATCGGGGTAGCCCTCGGCAATGCCCAGGTCCACGGCCTGCAGGCCGGCTCGTACGCGCGCGATGGTGCCGTGGTGGTCGGTGCCCTGGATGTTGATGGCGCGTGTGTAGCCGCGCTCCCATTTGGCGATGTGGTAGGCCACGTCCGGCACGAAATAGGTGTAGCCGCCGTCGGACTTGCGCATCACGCGGTCCTTGTCATCGCCGTAATCGGTTGTGCGCAGCCACAGCGCGCCGTCCTGCTCGTAGGTCTTGTGGTTGGCAATCAGCCGGTTCACCGCAGCGTCGACCCGTCCCGATGTGTAGAGGCTGGATTCCAGGTAGAAGTGGTCGAACTTCACCGCAAAAGCCTTCAGATCCAGATCCTGCTCGTGGCGCAGATAGGCCACGGCAAATTCGCGGAGCGCGTCGAGGTCGTCGGCATTGCCAGTGGCCGTCACCTCGCGGTCGTCGGCGCGCACGGTCCTGCCCGCCAGAAAATCGCTTGCGATGTCGCCGATGTAATCACCGTTGTAGGCGGTGTCGGGCCAGCCGGCGTCGCCCGGCTTCAGGCCTTTGGCGCGGGCCTGCACGCTGGTGGCCAGCGTGGCGATCTGCACTCCGGCATCGTTGTAGTAGAACTCGCGATGCACCGCCCAGCCCTGCGATGCGTACAGGTTGCACAGCGCGTCGCCCAGCGCTGCCTGGCGGCCGTGGCCCACATGCAGCGGCCCGGTGGGGTTGGCCGAAACGAATTCCACCAGCACGCGCTGGCCCTGGCCGGCATCGCCCCGGCCATACGCCGCGCCCTCGGCACGGATGCGCGGCACGATGCCATGCCAGGCCGCCGGGGCCAGATGAAAGTTGATGAAGCCGGCCCCTGCGATCTCGGTACGCGCAACCAGCGGCGACGCCGGCAACTCGTTGAGGATGTGCTGCGCCAGCTCACGGGGGTTCTTCTTCAGCGCCCGCGCCAGCTGCATGGCCACGTTGCACGAAAAATCCCCGTGCGAGGCATTCTTGGGACGTTCGATGTCGACACTGGCCGGTGTGTCCGGAGCCACGGTGTTGAGCGCTTCGCCGAGCAGGCGGACGAGAAGGTCTTTGATGGGGTGTGTGCTGGGCATGCTGCGGCGGGCGAAGCGCCCACACAGGGAAATCGGACTCGGGATTATAAGCGCCTGCTTGGGCGTGCCCCAATAGGGTTGCAGTTCACTAACCCGTTTGCTGAAACCTACGGATTCCGGAAGGGACACCGGGCGCTTTCTGAACGGGTTCCTGCCGGTGCATGAAAATAGTGCAATCGAGTCGGACGTAATGTCCGTACATTTTTATTCCCAGGCAATCTGTCGTGGCACAGCGGTTGTCTGTTTCGCAAACTTCCAGCTCGTCAGCCCTCCGCGATACCACATGACGTCGGTATAACCGGCTTCGAGTGCAAACAGTGCGGCATTGTAAGAATGCCAGCACTGTACGCTGACACAAAGGAAGATGATTGCACGATTGCGATCGCCGCCGACCAGAGGATGAAGTACCGCGCGGGTTTTGGCGATGCGCCCCGTCACGGGTCTATACAGGCCGAAACCCTTGAGATAAACCGACCCCGGCAGGCTTTCCGTTTCGCCATAGACATCGATCACAATAGGCACAGGCTTTGATTTGAGAAGTGCCATCACTTCGTTAGTGTTTACAGTGCGTGCCCCAGGCACCCGCAAAGGGGTGTTGCGATGAAATCCCGAGGTGACGGGCACATCTCTGGGCGGCACGCCAAAATCCTTGGCTTCATCGGCATAACGTTGTTTGGACCACTGTGCGACACTGGGAATGGCGGCCCAAGGTGGAATACCACGTGCCCTGATCATATCCTTCGCCTCCATGTCGCCGGTATCTGCTGCACGCCGAAGCCAATAACTTCCTTCAATCTCGTTTTTCTGGGTGCCAAAACCATCCAGTAGCATTACTCCAACTGTTTTCTGGGCAGGGGCGTAACCAAGTTCAGCGGCTCGCAAGGTGTCGCCATAAGCCCGTTTCCAGTCAATCAGTCCCCACCATCCCGATGCATAACTTGTGCCGCGCAGATGATAGGCATTGGCTTGGTTTTTCTCTATACCTAGCTCAATGAGTTCTCGCGCGCGCATTTTCGATGAAGGCGAGTTGTCTTTGATGAGTATCCTCGCCAGCTCGGCGTTGGCCTCCCACTGCTGCGCGCCGACTGATTTTTCAAGCCAGATCCTTGCCTGATCAAGACTCTGCGCGACCCCGTCGCCGTCCCGGTAGGCAATACCCAGCGCGAGGTACACCTCTGGGGCATCAGCTTCGATTGCCTTACTCGCATCCGCGCTCCCCGCTTGCGCAGCCTCGGCCAGCAGCGCCCGTCCGCGCGGGATGTCCTGCGCGATGTACTGGCCGTGACGCAGGCGGTGGCCGACGAGGTATTGCGCGTAAGTATCACCAAGCTCGGCGGCAGCGAGAAAATGCTTCATCGCCGCGTCCATGTCGCGCGGCCCGGCACGTCCGTTTTCGTGGAACACACCGCGCAGTACATGCGCCCGCGCGTCGTTGTGGGCCACGCCGCGTTCGATCGCGGGTAGCGCTACGCGGTCGGCGGCTTCGGTTTTTTCGGTGAGCACGAGGTCGGCCCATTGTGCGAATGCGGGGCCGTAGTTGCGATCCATCGCACGTTGCAGCCAGCGCTTGGCGGCTTCGTGATCCTGCGTCACGCCGCGACCGTTGCCGTAGGCGAAGCCCAGCAACAGCATCGCGCCCGGCGACCCCGCTTCCGCCGCACTGTGTGCATACGGCAGCGCACGCGCCGGGTCGGCAGGCACGCCGATCCCGTAGTAGTGCATGGCGGCGATGACGTGCGCGGCTTGCGGCACGCCCTTGTTCACCGCCGCCTCGGCTTCGCGGATCGCGACCGCGCTGTCGGCGGGTATACCCCAGCCGTTGGCCGAGAGGCGCGCCAGCAGGTGATGCCCGTGGCCGTCGCCTTCACGCGAGAGACGCTGCGCCCACGCGGCAACAGCGGCGGTGTCGGCCTCGCTGCCCAGAGCGACGCGAGTGAGCCGGGGAACGTGCTCGCCGAGTTTGGCGTAAGTACGTGTCCGCAGGTCAGCGGGAACCTGCTTGGTCGCGGCGAGCGTCAGCGTCGCCTCGGTCTTGCGCACCGACAAGTCCCTGAAGAACTTGAGCACACGCGCCTCGTCCCGGGTGTCGAAGGTATAGCCGCCAACGAGACCGGGCGGCTGCGCGGCGATGCCGTGCGCCTTTGCCAGCGCGAGCGTCGAGGATTGGCTCAACGGCTCCAGCACCTGCAAGCGTCCGGCACCGAGCCGGACCAGCGCGTAGCCCTGTTTCGGTTCTTCGCCGATCCGCTTCCAGTAGAGCGCGTAGTGCGCGCCGCCCAGCGGAACGAAGCGCACGTGCGCAGGAGGGAGCACGATGTCCTCGCCGTCGGGCATGGCGACGAAATGTTCGGCGACGTACTGCGCAGGCCCGGTCTTGACGAAGCGCAAGAAGATTTCGCCGCCATTTTTCGGGTCGGCCACGCCCTTGAAGACTGCGCCGTCGGCGAGCGGCGCGGTCGCACCGGCGTGCTTCGGCGCGTAGTCGTTCGGCAACGCGAAACGCTCCAGCACGCAGCCGGCGAGCAGCCACGGCACGATCAGCAGCAGCAACCCGTTTTTCATCCAGTTTTTCATCGAGGGGCTCCCTGGCATGCCACGGGCTCGCTGCCCCACTGGTGGGCGTAGAGGCGGTCGCGGCAGGCGGTGTCGTAAAGCAGAATCTCGCCCCACGCAGTGCGGTAGCGGCAGGTTTTGCTGTCGGGGGTGAGGCGTTCGGGCGCGGGCGCTTGCGCGACGAGGCAAGCGGTGACGCGCGGCCTTGCACTCTGGCCGCGCCGCCATTGCGCGATGCGTTCGGCGTGCGCATCACAACGGTCTGCCCCGCCGAACAGGTTGAACCATGCGCCTTCGCCGACGAAGGCGCTGGTGCGGTTGGCGGCGAGCACGGCGGCGTTGCGAAAGCGCGTGTCGTCCTGCCGGATGGCGGCAAATTGGCGGACGTAACAGCCGCACCACGCATCAGCCACACCGTCGCCGGCCTGCATGCGGCAATGGTCGAACAGCGCGGTCAATTCGCGGCGGCGCGGATGATTCGCTGCCCAGCCCATACTGCCGCGCGCGGCGTCATCGAGGAACAGCCACTCGGTGAGGCGCTGGCTGAAGTGCGTGGCGGCGGGGCTCGCGCAGGCGTTTGTCGCCAGCCAGCGGCGGGCGTCGTGTTCGCCGTCGGGCGAGGCCGGGGTGTTGCGACGCGCGCTGCGGTTTTGTTCGCACTGCTCGCGCTCGTAAGAAAAAGCCGGCAGGCGGTCGCAGTTTTCCAGCCCGCCGAAAATTTGCTCGGCGTCGATCAGAAGCTGCGTCAGATCGCGCGCTGTGCCCTGGCCGGATAGCAGCCGCGCGGCGGTCTCGCGCGGCGCGTTCTGCCAGCGCTGGATCAAGCGCGGCAGGGTGTCGGCGTGGCCGAGATTCGGGCAGGCCGCGCCCAGCCGCATGAAGAGCGTCACGCCGTAGGCGCGTTCGGCAAACGGCGCGTTCGACCAGTCGCGATGCTGGATCGCGCGGATCAGCGCGGGCTGTTTGTAGCCGGAGAGATCGACGCGCGGCGGCGCGGCGGGCGTGCGCTTCGAGACGATTTTCGACGTGCCCACGCGATCCAGAATCGCGCGCGCTTCAAGGCAAAGATTCACCGCGTCGCCGCCCGCCTCCGCCGCGCGTCGGCACTGTTCGTACACGGGCTTCGAAATCTGCTTTTCGGCCAGCGCGCGCTCGATCACCTTGCGCGTGCAATAGCCGCGTTCGCTGCGCGCGAGCGGGTCGCGGCGCACGCACTGCTCGTGGGCGCGCGCTTCCCAACGTTCATAGCCGGGTTTGACCAGCGCGTCGGCGAAGTCGCAACGCGGCGGATCGACCACATTCAAGCCGCAGTCGCGGTCGCCGGGCGTGGCCGGGCGGTTCTGCATCCGGCTGGGGATGTGGCTGCGGTCGGTAAAGCTCGCGCTGACCCGGGTTTCGAGCTGGCAATCGCGCGTCTTCAGCCGCCAGATCTCCCACGCGCCGCGCTCTCGGTTGCGCAGGTTCGGCGGCAGCGATTCCATGCGGCGCTGCTGGATTTCCGCCGCGCGTGCGTTGCGCGGCGGTCTGGCGGCGGGCGGGGCGCGACAGGCATCGATCTCGGCCTGCGCGAGCCGACCCTCGGCGAGCGCGGTGGCGAGGATTTTTTCTGCGCAGGCATCGCGTTCGGCGTCGTTGCCCCGGCAGCCCTGATGGTCGAAGGCTTCGAGCCAGTCGCCGTAAGTGCCGGGTGTGCGCACGCGGGTAAAGCCTGCCGGGCCGCGCGCGTCGCGGTCGTGATCGAGCTTTACCCGCGCCGCACGCGCTTCGTCCGGACATTCCTGCTGGAATTTTCGGATCGCCGGGTCGGGCCCGGTGCGCGACGGCGGCGTGTTTTCCGCGTGCTGCATCGCCGCCGCCCAGTCGCGTTCGAGCTTTTCGCAGTCGATCAGCGCGCCGACCTGCGGCACGAATCCGGGTTCGTGCCGGGGTTGTCGCGCGACAGGCGGCACGGGCTGGCAGCGTGCGGCGTAATCGCGGCGCAGCTTGATAAGTTCGGCCCGCTCCCGGAAGCCGCCCGCTGAGGCGGTGCGCTCGGCCTCTGCGAAGCGCTGTTCCAGTCGTGTGCATTCAGGTGTGGATGCACTGACCGGTTCGGCTTGCGCGCTGGAAGCTGTGGCAGGAAGCAGCATGATCAATATCAGTGCATGACCACCCAGACCCCGGCAGAGGGTAGACAGGACGGACTGTTTCATGGGACACGCCGAGGGCGGCAAGACTGGGACACTGGGGCTTTGCATTCCGGCGAGGCTGAAGCCTGATGGCCGAACAAGCCGGGATGCTCGGTGGCGTACAGCACGCGAAAGCGAAAGGATTCCCCCGGCGTGAGGGTGTTACGGACAGGACTCACCGTATCGAGGTAGGCCTGCGCAGGCGAGGAAGAGACTATACCTTTCATGTTGGCTCCCTGTCTTGGTCATCGCTGTTGCGGGTACTTTAAACAAGAAGAGCCAGGCTATCCATCCCGCCCGGATTCAATTCAGAACGCCAGCGGATCGATGTCCAGCGACCAGCGCGTCACGCGCGGACGAATGCTGTCGAGCTGCGACGTCCAGTCGTTGAGGCAGGCGTGCAGGGCGGCGCGGGTGGGGGACTGCAACAGCAGCTGGGCGCGTTCCAGGTTGGCCACGCGCGCCATGGGCGCAGGGGTGGGTGCGTAGACGGCAAGGTCGGGGTGAGTGGGCAGCAGCGCAGCCGCACGCCGCAGGAAGGCGAGTGCAGCGTCCATGCCGGGTGCTTCGGCGCGCAGCAGGGCTTGCCGGGTATGGGGCGGCAAATCGAGCTGGCGACGCTCGGCGAGCAGTGCGCGGGCGTGGCCGGGATAGTCGTGGCGTTGCAGGTAACGGAACAGCGGGTGGTCGGGAAAGGCGGTCTGGATCAGTACGCGGCCGGGCTTGTCGGCGCGACCGGCACGACCGGCCACCTGCATCAGCTGCGCGAACAGGCGTTCGGTCGCGCGAAAGTCCGGGCTGTAGAGCGCGCCGTCGGTGTCGAGGATGAGCGCAAGCGTCATGTCGGGAAAGTCGTGGCCCTTGGCGAGCATCTGGGTGCCGACGAGGATGTCGACTTCGCGCGCGCGGACCGCTTCGCCCAGCGACGCCCAGGCACGGGGCTGCATGGTGTCGCGGTCGATGCGGCGAATGCGGGCCTGCGGCAACAGCGCGCCCAGGGTTTCTTCCAGCCTTTGCGTACCCTGGCCCAGCGGCTTCAGATCGGGGTTGCCGCAGCTCGGGCAGGCATGCGGGATCGCGGTGTCGAAGCCGCAATGGTGGCAGCGCAGCCGGTGGGCCCGGCGGTGCAGCACCAGCCGCGCCGAGCAGTGCGGGCAGGGCGACACCCAGGCGCAGCTGGGGCAGTAGAGCGCGGGGGCGTAGCCGCGCCGGTTGAGGAAGACCAGGCTTTGCTCGCCCCTGGCGAGCGTGTCGCTGAGCGCCTGCACCGCCGGCTGGGTCAGGCCGTTGTCCTGTGGCAGATGGCGCAGGTCGGCGAGCTCGATTTCCGGCAGGCGCGCTTCCGGGTGCGCGCGTGTGGCGAGGGTGTGCAGCTGGTAGCGCCCGGCCAGCGCCTGCGCATAACTCTCCAGCGAAGGCGTGGCGGAGCCCAGCACGACCGGCACGCCGGCCTGCTTGCCGCGTGCGATGGCGACGTCGCGCGCGGAATAGCGCAGGCCGTCCTGCTGCTTGAACGAGCTGTCGTGTTCCTCGTCCACGGCGATCAGGCCCAGCCGGGGCAGCGGCGCGAACACCGCCAGCCGGGTACCGAGCAGCACATCGCAGTCGGGCGCGGCCAGCCAGTTTTCCGCCCGCTCTTTTTCGCTCAGCCCGCTGTGCAGGGCCACGATGCGACGGCCCGGAAAACGCGTGCGGAAATGGCCTTCGAGCTGCGGCGTGAGGGCGATTTCGGGGATGAGGACCAGGGTTTGCCGGCCGGCCGCGAGGCGGTCTGCGATCAGGTGCAGGTAAAGCTCGGTCTTGCCACTGCCGGTGACGCCGTGGACGAGGTGTACGCCAAAGCGGTCGAGTGTCGGGCGCATGGCTTCGATCGTGGTGAGTTGATCCGGCGAGAGCACGGGCCCGGCTGCGGGCGGCAGCGCGTCCGCGACGGGGGGCGTGCGCGACCACATCGCCCAGCCAGCGGCAACCAGTGTGGCGGCGTGGCGCATCTGCTGGTTGGCCCGCAGCGCTTCCCGCGCCAGGGGGCCGGATTGCAGGGCGTCCAGCAGGGCGCGCTGCCCGTGCGCCCGGGCGGGGGGGCTGGCCGCGCGCCCGGCTGGCGTGAGGGCGAGCCAGGGGGTGTCGGCCTGGAACGGCGTGGCGGCGCGCAGCCGGGGCGGCAGGGCGGCGGCGAGAATCGCGCCCAGCGGGTGGTGGTAGTAGTCGGCACAGAATTGCGCCAGCCTGAGGATGTCGGGGGAAACCGGCGGCCGGTCGTCCAGCACGCGCAGCAGGCTTTTGAGCTTGCTGGCCGGGACCGGGCTGTCGTCCACGCAATCGAACACCACGCCCACCTGACGGGTCCGGCCGAACGGCACTTCGACCAGGGTGCCGGCGGGCAACGCGCGGGCAGGATCGGGCAGGCGATAGTCGAACAGCCGCGAGAGCGGCGTATCGAGGGCGACCTGGGCGATGGACGGCATGAATTAGGGCAGATTCCTGTCAGAACATCTGGGATGTTATCCCAAGCATTTGACGGGACAGGAAAATTCCGTCTTTTCCACGCAAGCTGTGGATAATTATGTGGGCCATTTGTGCCGACAGGCCCCTAAGCCCCGTCATTGGTTGCGGCACCTGGCTTGGTCAAAAATCGGGCAGTTGGATTTTTGATGCCAAATCAAAAACTTATAAAGCGGACCTTGCTGTCAAGCCTTTGCAATCAAAAAAATTCACTTGCGCCAAATTTGTGCATAAGTTAATGCTTCTATAGCAGCCCTGACGGGCACTTGCGCGCCGGATGGCACGCAAGTGATTGATTGTGAATATTAATTCTGCTGGATGCCGGCGATGAGCCAACCGCCGGCCCCGTTTGCGGGTTTGGTCAGGTGCCAGATCTCGTCAAATGCGGCCGGTGCGGCATCGCCTTCACGAATCTCGCCGGTAAAGCGTACGCTCACCACCAGCCGGTCCCCGTCCTCGACGGCTTCGATGACATGGGCGTCCACCGCCAGTACATCGGTGGGCTCGCTGGCTGCACCGCGCTCGGCGATCTGCATGGCCAGTTCGGCAAAAATCTCCGGCGTGGTGAACGCGCGCAGGTCGTCCTGGTTGCCCGCGTCGAACGCGGCCTGCAGCCGGATGAAATTCAGCTTGGCTTCGCGCGCAAACGCGGCGGCGTCGAACCCGGGCGGCAGGCTGGGCGCATCGGTCTGGGCGAAGGCAGGCGGGTCGACGCGGCCCGTGGCGGCCGGGGCGCCGTCGAAGCGCATGGGGTTCTGCGAGTGGGCATGGCCGGCGTATTGCATGGCGGGCGTCTGCGGCGCGTTCCTGCGCAGCAGCCAGCGGATCGCGATGAAGGCCACCAGCGCCAGTAGCGCCAGCATGAGGAAGTTGGCCATTTCCTCGCCCAGGCCCAGGTGCGAGAACAGGGCGGCGAGGCCCAGACCCGCGGCGAGGCCGGCGATGGGGCCCATCCAGCTGCGTTTTTGCGGTGCAGCCTGGGCGGGTGCGGCAGACTGTTGCTGGCGCTGCGGGGTGGGGGCCGCATCCTGCTTGGCCGGCGCGCTTCGCTGCATGCCGAAGGATTTGCCGCCGCCCATGCGTTTGGCTTCGGCATCGTGGGCGGCAAAGCCGAAACTGAGGAAAACGGCAAACAGGCTGAAGAGAAAGGTTTTCAGGGCTGTGCTTTTCATGGACGTGCTCCGGAGGGGCGATGAAGACCCCGATGGTCGCCCGGACGCAGGGGGATTGACCAGTCGATTTTTATACGTGGACTGTTCGGTTTTTTCGAATTCTGCGTTCGAACGATCAACCCTTGCTTGATGCACGCAGCGCCCGGCTGTGGCTGTGGACGGTTTCCACCAACACGCTGACCTTGTCCGGCTCGGTAAATTGCGAAATGCCATGCCCGAGGTTGAAAACATGGCCGGGGTGGGTGCCATAGGCATCGAGGATGCGGGTGGCTTCGGTGCGGATGGCGTCGGCACTGCCCAGCAGGGTGAAGGGATCGAGGTTGCCCTGCAGCGCAACCTGACCGCCCACGCGCCGGCGCGCCTCGCCGATGTCGGTGTGCCAGTCCAGACCCAGCGCATCCGCGCCGATGGCAGCCTGGGCTTCCAGCCAGTTGCCGCCGCCCTTGGTGAAGACGATGCACGGCACACGCCGGCCGTCGCGTTCCCTGGTGAGTCTGGCGACGATGCGTTGCATGTAGGCGAGCGAAAATTCCTGGTACGCCGCCGGAGTGAGGCTGCCGCCCCAGGAATCGAAGATCATCACCGCCTGGGCCCCGGCTTCGATCTGTGCGTTGAGGTAATGGGTCACGGCGGTCGCGGTGACGTCGAGGATGTGGTGCAGCAGGTCAGGCCGGCTGTACAGCATGGTCTTGATGTGGCGGTAATCGTCCGAGCTGCCGCCCTCGACCATGTAGCAGGCGAGGGTGTAGGGGCTGCCGGAAAAGCCGATCAGCGGCACGCTGCCATCGAGCGCACGGCGGATGCTGGCGACCGCATCCATCACGTAGCGCAGCTTGTCGTGGGGATCGGGCGCGGACAGGTCGCGGATGGCCCATTCCTCGCGCAGGGGGCGTTCGAAACGGGGACCTTCGCCAGTGGAGAAATACAGGCCCAGGCCCATTGCGTCGGGCACCGTGAGAATGTCGGAAAACAGGATCGCGGCGTCCAGCGGATAGCGCGCCAGCGGTTGCAGCGTGACCTCGGTGGCGAGGTCGGGCGTCTTGCACAGGGTGAGAAAGTCACCGGCGCGGGCGCGGGTGGCGTTGTATTCAGGCAGGTAGCGCCCGGCCTGGCGCATCAGCCAGAGCGGGGTGTAGTCGGTCGGCTCGCGCAGCAGCGCGCGCAGGAAGGTATCGTTCTTGAGGGCGGACATGGGGCGGGCTCGACGCGCAAAGCCCGCATTCTATCAGGCCGGTTCATGCGGCCCGCGCTGTCCGCCCTGTCGGGCGGGGGCCGATTCAGGTGCGACGGAAGGTCCAGTCGCCCCGCCCGGCCGGGCAGGCCAGAACCTCGCGCGGCTTTTTGCCGTCGATGCTGATGGTTGCGTAACGACAGCCATCGCGCGCATCGCGCCCGGGGATGAAACGGTAGCGCGAAGGGCCATGCGTCCAGACGACGGGAACGCCGGGTTTGCCCAGGTCGAGCGCGTGGCCCATGCAGGCGCGATCGCGGTCGTCCATGTGGTCGCCGATGGCGTGGCCGAGCACCGCGCCGAGCACGCCGCCGACCACCATGCCGACCACGCGGTCGTCACGGTCGGCGACCTGTCCGCCGATGACCGCGCCGGTCACGCCGCCGATGACCGCGCCGATCTCGTCGCGGTTGCAGCGACCGGCCGCAATGCCGTAGTCGCGCGCGTACACCGCGCCGCTTTTGCCTTCGTAATGCCGCTTGTCGTGTTTGTGGTGCTTGTGGTGCTTGTGATCATCGTCCCGGTCATGTTTCTTGTAATAGCCATGCGCCGGGGCGTGGGAAGGCGGGTCGGCCAGGGCCGGGCCGGCCACGACGCAGGTGGCGAGCAGAATCGTGGAAGCGAGTTTCATGGGAGTCTCCAGGGATGCGGGCTGGACCGATAGCGGCCCAGCCCATGCTTTACTGTAGCGTCAGACGCGATCAGTTGTACCAGGGACGATGATCGTAGCCGTTGCGCGCCTGGCGATCGGTTTTTTCGTCGCGGATGTTGCGGCCCGCCATGTCCAGCGCGTGGTCGAGGCGCTTGAATTCGCGCAGGTCGATACGGCCGTCATCACTGCGGAAGCGCCGTTCCATCTCGCGGATGTTGGCCTGCTGTCCCATCAGTTCACGGTATTCCGGCTGGGTCAGTGCGCCGTTGCGGAAGCCGGCCTGGATGCGCTGCATCTGTTTCTCCTGACGCGCATTGATCTCCTGGCTGAAATTCTGGCTTTGCTTGAAGGCCGGGCCATGGTGATAGTCGCGGTCGTGGTCCCAGCCTGCCTGTGCGCCGCCGGCGGCCAGGCCCATGAGGCCCAGGGTCAGGATGGAAAGGGTGTGTTTGAAGGTCGTGCTTTTCATGGTGTCGCTCCTGTGTGTGGGTGGGCGTCGCTGTGTGTTCAGCCGACGATTCCACTTTAGGCGCGCCATGTAAGCGGCATGTGTGAGAGGCGTAACGGGATGTAACGCAGTGTTACAGGCGATAGGGCTGCCATGCAGACGAAAAAAGAGGCCGAACGGGGTTCGGCCTCAATCGTTCGCGGGGCGGAGTCTCCCGCGTACGCTGGAGCAGTGTCAGGGTTTGAGTGCTTCGCCGGCGTCTTCCATCTTTTCGCCTGCGGCTTCGCGTGCATCGTCGATCGCCTCGCCGGCTTTCTCGGCAGGGCCCTCCGGCTGCGGTGCCACCTGGTCGTAGAGGTCGGCAGCACGATCGCGGGCGTCTTCCACGCTTTGGTCGATTTTTTCGCCGGCCGCTTCTGCCGGGCCCTGCCGGTCGCAGCCATTGAGCACCAGAAGCGAGGTCAGCACGGCCAGAACGCCATACGACGCATGCCAGCGGCCCGGGCGGCGTGTCTGGGCAGTGAAACCCAGACGTGCTGTGCCGCCGTTCCATTCGTAGAAATTCATGTGTTCATCCGCGAGATGCGGTGCAGTTGGTTTCATGCTGTTCTCCTTGCAGGCCTGCTGTGAGGCAGCCCGGTTATTCGCTTTGGCTGGCCCGACCGGGCCAGTACGGTGCCAATTGGGACATCAGATGCGTGGCTTCACGCGCAGGTCGTTGTACACGCGCCGCACACCGGGGGTGCCGGCAGCAATGCTTTCGGCGGTGATGACCTGGTCCAGGGTGTCGAGGTCGCCGGTGAGCCGCACGCTGCCGGCTTCGGTACCCACCCCCACTTCAAACCCGTCGAGCACGCTTTCCTTGAACAGGGCGGCCTTGATGCGCGTGGTGATCCAGGCGTCGTCGAGCGTCTGCCCGGCATCGCGGCCGGCCTCAACAGCGCCATCTTTCAGTTTTTGCAACTGCTCCCTGGCTTTGCTGACTTCTTCCTTGCGTTCGTTTTTCTTCATGGCGTAATGCATGATTCACTCCTCGTGGAATGCGCGTTTGAGCGCGGCGATCTTGTGCATGGCCTCGCTGCGGCTCAGGCCATATTTCTCCTGAAGCACGCTGCCAAAGCGCTCGATCCTCACATAGAGCCGGGCCAGTGCCTCGTCCCCGGCCGGCTGGTCCGGCCGGGCCAAGGGGCGAAGGTCATTCACCCGGCTGGCGTTCAATGAAGTGAGAGAACGGCTCATCAGCCCTGGGCCTTGAGGCGAAGATCGTTGCGTACGCTTTTCACGCCCTCGATGCTGGCGGCAATGGTTTCAGCCTGGCGGATCTGTTCAGGGGTGGTGACGTTACCGGACAGAACCACGGCACCCTTGGTTGTCTCCACGCTCACTTCCAGGCCCTTGAGCTGGGTTTCCTTCAGCAGGGCGGTTTTCACCTTGGTGGTGATCCAGGCGTCGTCCATGTATTTGGCCGCGTCTGCACGATCCTTGTTCGATGCGGCCTTGATGAACTCATCCGGGCTCAGGGCACCATCCTTGTTGACGTCACCCAGCTGGAAGGCGTCCGGCTTGCCGCCCTGCGCGGTAAATTCCTCAAGTGTCACGGCCCCGTTCTTGTCGGCGTCGTACTTGGAAAAGTCGGCCGGTGCATTGGCTGCAATCGCGGCGTGGGCAGTAAAGAGTCCCAGCAGGCCGAGTTGGGCAAATTTCAGGGTACGGGTCGAATGTTGATTCATGGCTGACTCCTGTGTGGTTGGACAGACGAGCGTCGATACACTCAACAAGGCTATAGCCATAGTCGTGCCAGATTGATTATTTGATTAATAATCAATGGCTTACTGTGTTTTTGTGATTCTGTCTCCGGGGTGTAAGGCGGTTCGGACAGGTAAAACTGTCGCCAGACGGCGACGCCCCAGGCCATTACTTCCTAGTTGTTTGATTAACAAGAGTTTTTATGTCGCCTGCTGGCGACATCCGGCGGGCAGGCAAGAAAAAGGGGGCCGCAGCCCCCTGAAAATGGCCATTCTCACCGGATCAGGTAGTGGGCGGCCGGCGGCCCAGCACGAGCATGGCCAGAAACACGATCAAACCCACGGCAAACACGATCTTGGCAATGCCTGCGGCGGTTCCGGCCATTCCGGCAAAGCCAAAAATACCGGCCACGATCACAACGAGCAAAAAGGTGACAGCCCATCCGAACATGTTGTTCTCCTTGAAAGTTGAGAATGCCTGCTGGCATGGCTCACCATGCAGAAGCTGTGCCAACTTGTGAACAGGATCAGTTCGGGGAGGGGTCGTCGCTGGCCTTGAACAACGCGGGGTTGAGCTGGTGGCGTTGCAGCAGGCGGTAAACCTCGGTCCGGTTACGACCTGCCAGCCGGGCTACTTCGCTGACCTGGCCGCGTGCCAGCTTGAGCAGGGTGACCAGATAATCGCGTTCGAACTCGGCCCGTGCTTCTGCCAGCGGCCGGATGTCGGCGGGCTTGTCGCGCAGAGCGCGCGCCACCAGCGAAGCCGGAATCGTGGACGTGGTGGCCAGCGCGCAGCATTGCTCAAGCACGTTACGCAGTTGGCGTATGTTGCCTGGCCAGTCGGCACGTACCAGCATGTCCAGCGCGTCGGGGGCAAAGCCGCTCAGGGGGCGGCGGTATTTTTCCGCCAGTTCGGACAGGAAATGCTGGGCCAGCAGCGGAATGTCTTCACGCCGGTCCCGTAGCGGCGGCAGGCTCAGGCCGACCACGTTCAGCCGGTAGTACAGATCCTCGCGGAAGCTGCCATCCACGATGGCCGCTTCGAGGTCGCGATGGGTGGCCGACAGGATCCGCACATCGATGGCCCGGGCCTCGGTCGACCCGACCGGCCGGATTTCGCGTTCCTGCAGCACGCGCAGCAGCTTGACCTGCAAGGGGGCGGGCATGTCGCCGATTTCGTCGAGGAAGACGGTGCCGCCTTCGGCGGAAAGAAACAGGCCGGCATGGTCGCGGGCCGCGCCCGTGAATGCGCCCTTGATGTGGCCGAACAATTCGGATTCGAGCAGCTCGGCAGGAATCGCCCCGCAGTTGATGGCCACGAAGGGCGCGCGATACCGGGGGCTGGCGCGATGGATGGCGCGTGCCAGCACCTCCTTGCCGGTGCCGGATTCGCCCAGAATCAGCAGCGGTGCTTCGCTTTGTGCGGCCAGTCGGGCTTCGGCCAGCAGGCGTTCCATGTTGGCGCTGGCCGTGACCACGCCGGCGCGCCAGGCGGCATCGCCGTCCTCGGCCGCAGGCCCGCCTCCCAGCCGGGTGGCCCGGTTCAGCAGCTCGATCAGGGTGGGCGGGTCGTACGGTTTGGTGAGATAGCCGAACAGGCCCTGCTGGGTGGCGGCGACAGCGTCGGGGATGGTGCCGTGCGCCGTGAGCACGATGACCGGCAGGGCCGGGTCACGGGCGTGGATGGCACGGAAGAGCGCCATGCCATCCATGCCCGGCATCTGGATGTCGGTGAGCACAGCGTCGGGCCGGGCCTGGGCGAGGGCAGCGAGGGCGGCTTCGCCGTTGTCGACTGCAGTGACCTCGAAGCCGTTTCCTTCCAGGCGCAGTGCGATCAGCGCCCGCAGTGCCGCATCGTCGTCGACCAGCAGGATGACAGGCCTTTTCATCGCGGTTTGGGCGCGTCGTCGCGCTGTTGCAGGGATTTTTCCAGCGCCTTCAGCTGGTCGATGCGGGTTTGCAATTCCTGGGTGCGGCCGGCCTGCCGGCGCGCATCGAGCTGAGCGCGGATGCTGGCGCGGGCCAGGTCCACCACGGCCTGCGCCCGCGCGTCACTGGTGTCGACCGTGCCAAGCAGCTTGATGGCACGGTCCTGCGAGGCGGGGTCGTCATCGCGCCCCAGCAGCAAGGCAAAGCGGAACTGAAGCCGTGCGGTAGCCAGCCGTTCGCCGTCGAGGCGGACGCGCTCGGCACGCTGGGCGTCGCCAGACAGGGTGTTGATACGCACCAGTTCATCGAGCGCATCGGTGCTGTCGAGCGAGGCTGCGGCGCGCGACTGGGCTGCGGACTGTGCCGGCGTCTGGTCGACAGCGGGCGTGGGGGGCAGGGCGCATGCGCCGAGCACGGTACAGGTAAGCAAAGGGGTCAGAAAAGATCGCATCAGGCAGCAGGGGCAGAAGAGACAGGACAGGTCAGACGGAAACAGGTGGCCCAAGGTTCGCGCTCGACCAGTTGAGCGTCGCCACCGAGGCTGCGCATGGAGTCGCGCACGATGGCCAGCCCCAGTCCGCTGCCCTTGACGGCGACAGGCGGCTGGTGGGCACCCTGAAAAAAGGCCTCGAAAACTCGCCCCCGGTCCGCTTCCGGAATGCCGGGGCCGTTGTCGCACACGTCGATGGCGGCGGCGGTGGCGGACACGCGAAAGGCCTCGATCAGGATACGGCCGCCCTCGGGACTGAACTTGATGGCATTGGAAAGCAGATTGTCGAGCGCAGTTTCCAGCCGGGTGGCATCGCTGTGCAGCGTGAGTGGCGCGGTGACGAGATCGATGGTCAGCCCGCGCGTATCGAGGGGCAGACGCTGGCGCGCGAGCACCGACTGCAACAGGGGTTCGAGTGCCACCTCCGCTGCGGCGGGGGCCGGGTCGCTCGCCAGGGTGCCGACGCGAATCAGGTCTTCAATCCGTTTCTGCAGCTCGCGCCCACTGCCGTCCATGATGCGCACGATGTCGCGCTGACGCGGGTTCAGGGGGCCGGCCAGCGTGTCGTCGAGCAGCCCCACCCCTTCGCGCAGGGACGCCAGCGGTGTTTTCAGCTCGTGCGACACATGACGCAGGAAGCGGATTTTCTGGTCTTCCAGCGCCTGGAGACGCTGCCGCAACCAGTCCATCTCACGCCCCAGCTCGACCATGTCCTGTGGCCCGACCAGCGCGGGCAATGGTGCGTGATCGCCGCGCCCAAGCTGCTGGATCGAGGCACGCAATTGCCGGATGGGGCGATTGATCATCCAGGAAAACACGGCCGCGAGCAGCAGGGTCAGCGGAATCAGCGCCAGCGCCAGCAGCATCAGCCGGCGCTGGGTCGAACGCACCTCGTCTTCGAGTGCGCGCATGCGATGCTGAATGGCCGCATCGGACTCTTCGAGCAGGGTACGGGCCTGTTCGTGCAGCGCGTCGAATGCGCCGTCGAGCGCGCGAAAACCGGCGCTGTCGAGGAATGTCCCAGGCTGCATCCGACGATAGAGTGCCTGGCTGGCCTCCCGCAGGCGTGCCAGCGTCGCGTGCGAGGCGGCATCAGTGAGGCGGGGCGACAGGTCGGCCAGCAGGGTTTGCAGGGCATCGTGGCGAGCCTGTAGCGCGGGGCCGAGCTCGGCATCCTGCAACAGGTGGTATTGGCCGGCTGCGCGCTGCAACTGGCTGGTGGCGTCGAGCAGGGTGCGGGTGTCGCGCGTGACGGCGAGGCTGTCGGTTGCGAACTGGCGCTGGGTTTCGGCAATGCCCTGCAGGACACGGATGGCGTTGATGAGGCCGCTGGTGAGCGGCACCGTCAAGACGATCATCGCGACGATGACGAGGACCGTGAAGGAGCGGGGGTAGTAGCGGCTGGAGAGCATGCGGTCGGAGTGGCCGGGATCAGTGCCACAGCATACCGCGATCGGGCGCGGGCTCCACCCGCCGGGTCAGGCCGGGCGGGTGATGCCGCTGAAGCGGCAACAACCACGCTCCACCCGCAAGGAGTAGGCCGTGGTTGTAAAGCCGCTGAAGCGGCAACAACCACGCTCAGGCCAGATCGAGATAAGCCAGGATGCCCTTGGCGGCTTCACGCCCTTCCCACACTGCGGTCACCACCAGATCGGAGCCGCGCACCATGTCGCCGCCGGCGAAGACTTTGGGGTTGGCGGTCTGGAAGGCGTGCGCGCCGCCCTTGGCGATCACGCGCCCACCCTGGTCGATGGCGATGCTGTGCTGCTCGAACCACGGCTGAGGATTGGGGCGGAAGCCGAAGGCGACGATGACGTGGTCGGCCGGGACGATTTCTTCCGAGCCCGGCACCACAACCGGGGTGCGGCGACCGCGTGCGTCCGGCGGGCCGAGTTCGGTGGTGACGAGTTTCACGCCCTCGACCTTGCCATCGCCGACGATTTCGACCGGCTGGCGGTTCCACAGAAACTGCACGCCTTCTTCCTTGGCGTTGCCGACTTCGCGCTTGGAGCCAGGCATGTTGGCTTCGTCGCGGCGGTAGGCGCAGGTGACGGACGCCGCGCCCTGACGGATCGAGGTGCGGTTGCAGTCCATGGCGGTGTCCCCACCACCCAGAACCACGACACGCTTGCCTTTCATGTCGTGGAAGGCTTCGCCGGGCTTGGCGAGATCGAGGCACTTGCGCACGTTCGAGATCAGGAACGGCAGCGCTTCGAGTACGCCGGGCAGGTCTTCGCCGGGGAAGCCGCCCTTCATGTAGGTGTAGGTGCCCATGCCCATGAACACGGCGTCGTATTCGTCGAGCAGGGCCTGCATCGACACGTCCTTGCCGATGTCGGTATTCAGGCGGAATTCGACGCCCATGCCTTCGAGCACTTCGCGGCGGCGGGTCATCACCCATTTTTCCATCTTGAACTCGGGGATACCGAAGGTGAGCAGGCCGCCGATCTCGTCGTAGCGGTCGAACACCACGGGCTTCACGCCGTTGCGCGCCAGCACGTCGGCGCAACCCAGGCCGGCGGGGCCGGCGCCGATCACCGCGACCTTCTTGCCGGTGGCGACGACGTTCGACATGTCGGGCCGCCAGCCCGCCTTGAAGGCTTCTTCGGAAATGTATTTCTCGACCTGGCCGATGGTCACCGCGCCGAAGCCGTCGTTGAGCGTGCACGCGCCTTCGCACAGGCGGTCCTGCGGACACACGCGGCCGCATACCTCGGGCAGAGAATTGGTCTGGTGCGAGAGTTCGGCGGCCTCGAACAGGCGACCCTCGGTCACCAGCTTCAGCCAGTTGGGAATGTAGTTGTGCACCGGGCACTTCCACTCGCAGTAGGGATTGCCGCAGGCGAGGCAGCGGTCGGCCTGTTCGGTCGCCTGCTCCTGCGGCATCAGCGCGTAGATTTCCTTGAACTCGTGCTTGCGAACCTGGGCCTCGGTCTTGTCACCGTCGCGGCGGTTCAGCTTCAAAAACTGGAATGCGTCACCCATCTTGCTTCTCTATTCCTTGTTCCGGTGGGCCGCGCTTCAGGCGGCGGCAGTCTGGCGCACTGCGCCGGGGATGTCGTCAACCAGATCTTCGATCGAAATCCGTTTGGGCTTGACCAGCCAGACCCTGGCGAGGGTGCTGTCGAAATCGTCCAGCAGCGCAGCGGCACGCGCCGAGCCGGTGAGCGCCAGATGGCGTTCGACCTGGGCTTTGAAGAACAGGCGGAAGGGTTCGGTTTCGTCGCTGGTAATGCGGCTGACTTCGACCATTTCCTTGTTCAGCCTGGCGACGAAATCGCCCGAGTCGTCGACGATGAAGGCCATGCCGCCGCTCATGCCCGCGCCGAAGTTGAGGCCGGTGTCACCCAGCACCAGCACGGTTCCGCCGGTCATGTATTCGCAACCGTGGTCGCCCACGCCTTCCACCACCGCCAGCGCGCCGGAGTTGCGCACGGCAAAGCGCTCGCCGCCCATGCCGGAAGCGTAGAGTTCGCCGGCTGTTGCGCCGTACAGGCAGGTATTGCCGATCAGCGTGTTGCGATGCGCCTCGAAGGTGGCCACGCGCGGCGGGTAGATGACCAGCCGGCCGCCGCCCATGCCCTTACCGACGTAGTCGTTGGCGTCGCCTTCCAGGGTGATCGTCAGGCCCTTGTGGTTCCACACGCCCAGGCTCTGGCCGGCGCTGCCGGTGAGCTGG
>JBEQCD010000030.1:0-28366 GCA_041639515.1 Hydrogenophilales bacterium
CACGCTACATGCCCACGCTGGAAGCCTTCTTCCACTACCGCAACCTGGATGTGAGCACGCTGAAGGAACTGGCCAAGCGCTGGCGGCCGGGCCTTGCCGAAGGTTTCAAGAAATCCGGCAAGCACGAAGCCCTCGCCGACATCTATGAATCCATCGAAGAACTGAAGTACTACCGCGAGCACTTCATCCGCCCGGCCTGAGGCGCGGGATGACCCTGCCGGGCGTCCGTCGCCCGGCAGCAAGCCGCTTCAGGGCTTCAGGTAGACGTAGCCTTCCTTCGCCTGCAGGCGTCCGATCTCGGCGACCCCGGACGGCACTACCGTCGCTTCGGGGATGACTGCGCTGGCGTCGAGCTTGCGGCTGGCGAGCGTGTTGTTGCAGACGCGGAAATCCACGCCCTTGTCCTTGAGTGTTTGCACCACGGGCTCGTAAGGATTGCCATTCTTGTCCTGTGCGTTGTTGAGCAGAAAATCGATGCCCTTGCCGTGGGTGACAACCACGATGCGTGCATCCTTGCTGGCGTTGAGGTGGTTCTGGACATTGCGCAGCGCAATCATGGCGTTCTCGCTGTCGTTGACGTGATAGACCACCTTTTCGGCATCGGCGGGCGCGGCAGCCTCCACGGGCGCGATTTCAGCAGGGGCAGCCGCATGGACTGCGGGCGAGCCCATCAACAGGGCCAGCGCAAGCGGGGCGAGGGAATAGGGTTTCATGGCATTCTCCGGTTATCGTGATGTGATGTCCTGCACCGCAGGTGCTTGGAAGACGCCCGTGCTGGCACGCTTATTCCATTCCGGCGGGTGGTATTTCCTGGAATAAAAGAACCATCCCTGACGTCACAGACCCCATGAACATGATCTCCCGCGTGCTGTTCGGCCCGTTTCGACCGGGCATCGAAACCCTGCGTCCGGTGCTGTACCGGATTGCCTATGCCTGGTGCCACGAGGCCGCGCTGGCCGACGATCTGGTACAGGACACCCTGTCGCGTGCCTGGACACGCCGCGCACAATTGCGCGACCCCGATGCGCTGAAAGCCTGGACGGTATCGATCATGCATCACTGCTGGATGGACCATCTGCGCAGCCGCCGGGACTTTGACGATGTGGAAGACTGGCAGGACACGCTCGCGTCGTCCGCCGACACGCCTGAGGTGTGCTGTGACCGCGAGCAGGTGATCGCCTGTGTGCGTGCTGCGGTGGCGCGTCTGCCGCTGGGGCAGCGCCAGGTGCTGACGCTGGTCGACCTGGAGGAATTCAGTTATGCCGAAGTGGCGCACATCCTCGATATTCCGGTGGGAACCGTGATGAGCCGCCTGTCGCGGGCACGGGCCGGCCTCAAGGTGCTGCTCGATCGGGCGATGCGGGAAAAGAGCCATGCGCAACCTAGCTTGAGGAGAGTGAAATGAACGGCCCGGTTTCAGACGAAACCCTGCACGCCTTTGTTGACGGGGAACTTGACCTCGCCGAACGCGAGGCCCTGCTGGTGCGCATCCAGGCGGAACCCGACCTGTCGCGCCGCGTATGCGCCGTGCGCGGCATGCGCGACATGATGAAACTCGCCTATGCCCATCCGCCTGCTGCCCGGCCGGTCCAGCCGCGCGCGCAGGGGCGGGTGATGCAGCGCTGCGCACTGGGCTGCCTGGTGCTGGGTGTGGGCCTGTTCCTGGGCTGGATGCTGCGCGGCATTGACGACAGCGCCACCGTCGCTGCCCAGCCGGGCATGCTGAAAGGCGGCTTGAGCCAGGTCAGCCTCGCCGGGCAGCCCGATCCCAACCGGGTCATGCTGCATGTCGACAGTGCCGCACCGGAACGCATGCTCACCGCGCTGGATGAGGCCGAGCGCCTGCTCGATGCGGCGGAACGCGAAGGCCGCATCATGCAGATCGAGGTGGTGGCCAACAGCTACGGCCTGACGCTCCTGCGGGCAGGCATGAGCCCCTATGCCGACCGTATCGCCCGGATGCAGAAGCGCCATGCCAACCTGCACTGGGTGGCGTGTAGCCAGACCATCGCGCGCTTCCGGGGCGAGGGCCAGACAGTCGACCTGCTGCCATCCGTGCGTCAGGCCCCCACTGCCATCGGAGAAATCGTCACGCGCCTGCAGCAGGGCTGGACGTATGTTCGCGTCTAGTGCCCGGGTCGCGTTCAGGGGCTGGGTCGGTCTGCTGTTGCTCGCGCTTGCCCTGCCGGCGGGCGCGGCGCTCACCAACCAGCTGAAAAACCATCCTTCGCCGTATCTTGCCCAGCATGGCACCGACCCCGTGGCCTGGCAGGAATGGAGCGCCGATACCGTTGCGCGTGCGCGCCGGGAAAACAAGCTGCTGTTCGTCTCGGTCGGCTACTTTGCCTGCCACTGGTGCCATGTGATGCAGCGCGAGAGCTACAAGAACCCGCAGATTGCCGCGCGGCTCAACCGGGACTTCATTCCGGTCAAGGTGGATCGTGAGCTCAATAGTGGCCTCGATGAAACCCTGCAGCAGTTTTCGGCCAGGCTCAACGGCGTGGCCGGCTGGCCGCTGAATGCGCTGGTCACGCCGGAAGGCTACCCTGCCTTTGTGGTGCTCTATGCGCCGCCGGCCGAGTTCGGTGGCTTGATCGACCGCCTGTCGGCGCGCTGGCACGACGATGGCAAGTCGATCCGCGAGCTGGCGCGCAGGGCGGCTCCGCCGCCTGCGATGAAACCTGCGGTCGAGGCGCTCAATTCGGCGCGGGCCGAAAAAGCCATGGCGGCGTTTCTGGCCGGTGTCTGGCAGGAGGCCGATTTACTGCACGGCGGCTTCGGCACGGTCAGCAAGTTTCCGATGGCTCCCCAGCTCGATGCCCTGTTGTCCCGCCAGGCGTCTAACCCCGATCCCAAACTGGCGGAATTCCTGCGCCTGAGTTTTGACCAGATGGCGGCGCATGGCCTGCGCGATCACGTGGGTGGCGGATTCTTCCGCTATACCGTGGACCCCGGCTGGGAAACCCCGCATTTCGAAAAAATGCTCTACGACAATGCGCACCTGGCAGTGCTGTACGGGCGGGCCGCCAGCGTGCTGCGCCAGCCCCGCTACCGCGACATTGCACGCGGTGCCCTGGATTTCATGCGTGACACGCTCGCCGATTCCGGTGGCGGGTTCTACACCAGCACCTCGGCGGTCGATGCCTCCGGGCGCGAAGGGGCAACCTATCTGTGGGAACCCGAAGAACTACAGCGTCGCCTTTCGCCCGAGGCCTATGCGGCCGCGCGCCGCGTGTGGCGGCTGGATGCCCCGCGCAATTTCGAGGCGGGCTACCTGCCCACGGAAAACCGCGCGCCCACGCAAGTCGAAAGGCAACTGCTGGAAGAAGCCGCGCGCGTGCTGCGCCCCCTGCGCCGTGCACGCAGCCTCCCGGTCGACGACAAGCTCAATGCCGGTCTCAATGGCCTGGCGTTGTCGGCATTCAGCCGTTCGCTCGCACTCGACCCGGCCTATCGCAAGACAGCCGACCGGCTCCAGGCTTTCCTTCTGAAACGCATGGTGCAGGGCGACAGGCTGGTCAAATCACGGGCGCGCGGGCAGGTGTTTCCAGACGCCGAGCTGGAAGACTACGCCTATGTGGTGCAGGGGCTGGTCGACCACGCCGAGGCGACCGGAAACAGCGAATCGCGTGCGCAGGCGATCCGCCTTGCGCGTGTTGCCTGGCGGGATTTCTGGCGCGAACGCGGATGGTTGCGCGAGGCGCGCCCGCTGCTGGCCACCGTGGCACCCGAACCGGCACTGGCAGACGGCGCGCAGTATTCGCCGTCCGCCGTGCTGATCGGCGCAAGCTTGCGGCTGGGAGACCCCGAACTGGCGAAGCGCGCACGGGCCAGTCTGGCCTGGCGCATTCCTGCCCTGTCGGCCGACCCCTACGCCTACCCCACGCAGGCCCGCCTCCTGGCGCAGCCCTGAACCTAGGGCGCGGCCTCTTCCGAAGCCGCGCGCTGCATGGGGCGACGCCCCACGCTCACCGGCAGCGCCAGCATCTGCTGCTTGCGGGCCACCGTGAGCTTGGCAGTTTCGCCCGGCTTTAGGGCGGCAATCAGGTTCAGCAACGAAGCGGAATCCGACACCCGGCCATCGTTCACCGCAATCAGAATGTCGCCGGGGCGAATGCCGGCATTGTCCGCCGGGCCGCCTTTGAGCACGCCTGCAATAAGCGCGCCTTCGGTGGCCTTGAGACTGAAGGACTCGGCCAGTTCCGGCGTGAGATCCTGTACCTCGATGCCCACCCAGCCGCGCGTCACGCTGCCCGACTTGATGATCTGTTCCATCACCTGGCGGGCAATCGAGACCGGAATGGCGAAGCCGATGCCTTGCGACCCCCCGGTGCGTGAGTAGATTGCGCTGTTCACGCCGACCAGGCTGCCCGTTGCATCCACCAGCGCGCCCCCGGAGTTGCCCGGGTTGATTGCGGCGTCGGTCTGGATGAAGTTCTCGAAAGTATTGATGCCCAGATGGGTGCGGCCCAGCGCGGAGACGATGCCGGCGGTGACGGTCTGCCCGACGCCGAAAGGGTTGCCCACTGCCAGCACCCAGTCGCCCACCTTCAGACTGTCGGGCTGGGCGAAGGTGATGGCCGGCAGGTTCATGGCATCGATCTTCAGCACGGCAAGATCGGTTTCGGGATCTGCGCCGACCACCCGCGCGGGAAGAATCTTGCCGTCTGCCAGCGCGACCTGGATTTCGTCGGCCGCATCGACCACATGCTGGTTGGTGAGGATGAAGCCATTGGGGCTGACGATGACGCCAGAGCCCAGGTTCGAAGCCTGGCGCGGACGCGAGTCGAGACGATCACCAAAGAAATAGCGGAAGATCGGATCCTGCAGGGCCGGGTGTCCCTGTCCGCGCACCTTCTGCTGGGTGAACACGTTGACCACGGCGGGAATCACCTTCTGGGCGGCGGGCGCGAAGGATTCGCCGGACACGGTTCCGGTAGCCGGGGCATGGGCCTGCTGAATGGTGAGGTTCGGCGGCACCGCCTGCCAGCGCAACAGATCGGGCTTGAACAGGGCAACGATGAACAGCACGGCCAGTGCCACCGTGGTGGATTGGGCGAACAGCAACCAGAGTTTGCGCATGGGGGAAATCGGCGGAATCAGCCGGAATGGCGTGCGCGGGATTATAGCCCAGGGCCTTCTGGCACGCGTTTGCGCGTCAACAGGCTTCCGGTGGGTGCGACAAATTGGTTAGAATGCCGGTTTTATCGCAACACGTTCAGGTTAGGCAAATATGGGCCAGGATGTCGAAGGGCAAAAAGTGGACACAGGCAAGCGGAAATTCCTGATCGCGGCGACCAGCGCAGTGGGCGG
The DNA here is from genome assembly GCA_041639515.1 of Hydrogenophilales bacterium. GTDB lineage: Bacteria > Pseudomonadota > Gammaproteobacteria > Burkholderiales > Thiobacillaceae > Thiobacillus. The sequence continues at coordinate 5,314 of JBEQCD010000030.1, forward strand.
TGTCGCGGCGGCGGGGGTGGCCATACCGCTGGTGATGAGCATGCTTCCCAGCGCACGCGCCAAGGCGGCAGGCGCACCGGTCGAGGTGGATATCAGCAAGATCGAACCCGGCATGCTGCTCACCGTGGAATGGCGGGGCAAACCGGTCTGGATCGTCAATCGCACCCAGGAAATGCTCGACATGCTGCCCAAGCACGACGCGCAACTGGCCGACCCCAAGAGCGAAATGCCGCAACAGCCCGAGTATTGCAAGAACGCAACCCGCTCGATCAAGCCCGAATATCTGGTGGCCGTGGGCATCTGTACCCACCTCGGCTGCTCGCCGACCTTCCGCAAGGACGTGGGCGCAGCGGACCTCGGCTCCGACTGGCCCGGCGGCTTCTTCTGCCCCTGCCACGGTTCGCGTTTCGACCTGGCAGCACGCGTCTTCTCGGGCGTTCCCGCGCCAACCAATCTGGTCATCCCGCCCCATCAATACCTTGGCGATGCCAAGATCTTGATCGGCGTTGACGCAAAAGGAGCCTGATTCAATGTCTGCGATGCAAAAGCTGATGGGCTGGATCGACGACCGTCTTCCGCTCACCGCAACCTACAAGGCGCACCTCTCGGAGTACTACGCGCCCAAGAACTTCAACTTCTGGTACTTCTTCGGTTCATTGGCCCTGCTGGTGCTGGTGATCCAGATCGTCACCGGCATCTTCCTCACCATGAACTACAAGCCGGACGCGGAACTCGCCTTCCTGTCCGTCGAATACATCATGCGTGACGTCGAATGGGGCTGGCTGATCCGCTACATCCATTCCACCGGTGCCTCGATGTTCTTCGTCGTGGTCTACCTGCACATGTTCCGTGGCCTCATGTACGGCTCGTACCGCAAGCCGCGCGAACTGATCTGGATCTTCGGCGTGCTGATCTACCTCATGCTCATGGCCGAAGCCTTCCTGGGCTACCTGCTGCCCTGGGGCCAGATGTCCTACTGGGGCGCACAGGTGATCGTCAACCTGTTTGCTGCCGTGCCCATCATCGGTGAAGACCTCTCGATCTGGATCCGGGGCGACTACGTCATCTCCGACGCCACGCTCAACCGCTTCTTCGCGTTCCACGTCATTGCGCTGCCCCTGGTGCTCATCGCCTTGGTCGTGGTGCACCTCGTTGCCCTGCACGAAGTGGGCTCGAACAACCCCGACGGCGTTGAAATCAAGAAGAAAAAGGATCCCAAGACCGGCATCCCGCTCGACGGCATTCCCTTCCACCCCTATTACACGGTGAAGGACATCGTCGGTGTGGTGGTCTTCCTGATGGTGTTCTCGGCGATCCTGTTCTTTGCGCCGGAAATGGGCGGCTACTTCCTCGAAGCGGCCAACTTCGTGCCGGCCGATCCGCTGAAGACGCCGGAGCACATCGCACCGCTCTGGTACTTCACCCCTTTCTACGCCATCCTGCGCGCCGTGCCGCCGCTGTTCGGCTCGCAATTCCCCGGCGTGGTTGCCATGGGGCTGTCGATCGTCCTGCTGTTCTTCCTGCCCTGGCTCGATCGCAGCAAGGTCAAGTCGATCCGCTACCGTGGCCCGATCTACAAGGCCTTCCTGGCTGCGTTCATCGTCTCGTTCATCGGCCTGGGCTACCTTGGCCTGCTGCCGTCCACGCCGGTTGCAACGATCTTCGCCCAGGTGTTCTCGGTGATCTACTTCCTGTTTTTCCTGTTGATGCCCTGGTATACCTCGATTGACAAAACCAAACCGGAACCGGAAAGGGTGACTGGCTAAATGAAACGCGTGAAGAATTTTCTGTTCCTGTTGCTGGCCATGCCTGCGCTCGCCATGGCGGCCGGCGGCCACAGTGTGCCGCTCGACAAGGCGCCGGTGAACCTGGCTGACCAGGATTCGCTGCAACGCGGTGCCCGCATGTTCGTGAACTATTGCCTAAACTGCCACAGCGCGTCCGCCATGCGCTATTCGCGTCTGCAGGATATCGGCCTGACCGAAGATCAGATCAAGGACAACCTGCTGTTCAGTGCCGAAAAACCGGGCGAACTCATGAAGATCGGCATGACCAAGGCCGACGGCAAGGCCTGGTTCGGCGCCACGCCGCCCGACCTGTCGGTGATTGCCCGTTCCCGGGGTGCCGATTGGCTCTATACCTACCTGCGCGGCTTCTACCGTGACGACACCCGTGCAACCGGGTGGAACAACACCGTGTTCGACAAGGTTGGCATGCCGCACGTGATGTGGAGCCTGCAAGGCGAGATGGTCCCCGTCTACAAGAAGGAAGGCGAACACGAAACCATCGCCCGCCTCGAACTGGCCAAACCCGGCAGCGTGACGCTGGCCGAGTACGACGCCATGGTGGGTGATCTGGTCAATTACTTGGTCTGGATGGGCGAGCCGGCACAGGTTCAGCGCAAGCAGCTGGGCGTGATCGTCCTGCTGTTCCTGGCAGGATTCTTTGTCATCGCCTATTACCTCAAGAAGGAATTCTGGAAAGACGTGCACTGAACCCGCACGCCAACCTGTCGCCAACAGCCGGCACGCGTCCGGCTGTTGGCGTTTTCACCTTTTGATACGCAACACACGCAACGCACGAGGGAACCCCCGCCATGATGACCCTGTATTCCGGCAGCACCGACCCCTATAGCCACCGCTGCCGCATCGTCCTCTTCGAGAAGGACATGGACTTTGAAGTCATCGATGTGGACATGCACAACAAGCCCGAGGAAGTGGCGAGCATCAGCCCCACCGGCAAGATGCCCGTACTGGTCGAACGAGACCTCATCCTCACCGAGTCCAACATCATCAACGAGTACATCGACGAGCGTTTCCCGCATCCGCAGCTGATGCCGCCCGACCCCGTGATGCGTGCCCGTGCCCGTCTGGTGCTGTTCAATTTCGAGCATGACCTGTTCACCCATGTGAACACGCTGGAGCATTCGCTCAGCAAGGCGTCCGACAAGGCGCGTGCCGAAATCCGTGACAGTGTCTCGCAGCTCACGCCCATTCTCACCAAGCAGAAATTCCTGATGAACGACGAGTTCTCCATGCTCGACGTGGCCATCGCTCCGCTGCTCTGGCGTCTGGAACACTACGGCATCGAGCTGCCGAAAATGGCTGCACCCGTGCTCAAGTACCGCGAGCGCCTGTTCAGCCGCCCGGCCTTCATCAACGCGCTGACCCCCACCGAAAAGGCGCTGCGCAAGTAAGCCCCGCCCGTGGCCGAGCTCTCCACCAAGCCCTATCTGATCCGCGCACTCTACGAATGGTGCGTGGATTCCGGCTACACGCCGCAGATCATGGTCGTGGTCGATGCGCACACCCGCGTGCCGCCGGGCTTCGTCAAGGATGGCCAGATTGTCCTCAACATCAGTGCCGGTGCCACGCGCGACCTCAAGCTCGACAACGACTGGATCCAGTTCTCCGCGCGCTTCGGGGGGGTCTCCCACGAGATCGCCGTGCCCGTTGGACGCGTAGCCGCCATCTTTGCCCGTGAAAACGGCCAGGGCCTGCATTTCGAACCCGAGGAGGCATCGCCCGAACCCACGCAGCCTGCACCCGCTGCGACCGATTCACCTGCCCCTGCCAAAGGGCGTCCCACGCTCAAGGTGGTCAAATAAGCGAACGGGCAATGCGCCCGCATGGCTATAATGTCGCCCGCGCCGCTTTAGCTCAGGGGTAGAGCAACCGCCTTGTAAGCGGTAGGTCGTCAGTTCGAATCCGACAAGCGGCACCACACACAAACCCGCGCCACAAAAGCGCGGGTTTTTTCATGTGGATGTCACGTCGTGCAACCTGAGGCTATTCGATCCCGAGCCGTTCCAGGCGGTAGCGCAGGCTGCGGAACGTCACCCCCAGCACGCGTGCGGCGGCCGTCTTGTTGTAGCGCGTCTGCTCCAGCGCATCGAGAATGGCGGCGCGCTCTGTCTGATCGAGATAATCCTGCAGCGGATATTTGCTGCCGGCATCGCCGCCCCCTGCTGCCGGCAGGGTGGGAGTCAGGTTGAGGTCGGCACTGCGGATGCGCTGGTCTTCGCACAACGCCAGAGCACGTTCCAGAATGTTTTCCAGCTCGCGCACGTTGCCGGGAAAAGCGTAGGCACACAATGCCCGTTCCGCTTCCTCGTCAAGCTGGGTGTCATGCCCCCCCAGCTTGTCCAGCAGGGCCCGGACCAGCTGCGGGATGTCGCTGCTGCGATCGCGCAGGCTGGGCATCGTCAGGTCGATCACGTTCAGGCGGTAGTAAAGATCCTGACGGAAGCGGCCGGCCTCCACCAGTGCCGCCAGATTCTGGTGGGTGGCGCTCACGATGCGTGCGTCTGCGGTGTCCTCGGTCGTGGCACCCACCTTGCGCACTTTCTTTTCCTGCAATACGCGCAACAGCTTCACCTGCATGGACAGTGGCAGGTCGGCCACCTCGTCCAGGAACAACGTGCCGCCATGTGCAGCCTGAAAGAAACCATCGCGATCGGATTCGGCACCCGTGAACGCGCCCTTGCGGTAGCCAAAAAACTCACTCTCCATCAGCGTTTCCGGAATGGCACCACAGTTCACTGCAACAAAGGATTTGTCCGCCCGGTTGCCCAGGCGGTGGATCAGGCGCGCCGCGAGTTCCTTGCCGCTGCCCGACTCGCCGGAAATGTGCACGGGAGCCTGGGTACGCGCCAGCTTGGCGATGCGTGCGCGGATGTCCTGCATTGCAGCCGATTCGCCGATCAGGTCGCGCGCTGCCGGGTCTTCAGACTTGCCGGCTGGAGACGCCGGAACCTTGAGGGCCGATTTCACCAGAGCACGCAGCTGATCGAGTGCCACCGGCTTGGCCAGATAGTCGAATGCGCCGGCCTTGAGTGCCGCAACCGCGTTGCCGGCATTGCCAAAGGCGGTGATCACGGCAACCGGCACCGGAACAGGAAGGGCACTGGCCGTGGCCACCACCTCCAGGCCTTCGCCATCGCCCAGTCGCATGTCGGTCAGGCACAGGTCGAATCGGCCCTGGGCAAGCTTGTTGCGCGCCTCAGCCACACTGGCGGCCCGATCGGTTTCCAGGCCCATCCTGGCAAGCGTCAGTTCCATCAGATCGAGCAGGTCTGGCTCGTCGTCTACCAGCAGAATGCGGGGAAGCACCGCCACCTTATTCTCCTTTGTCGAGGCTCAGCCGGAACCGTGCACCCGGGCGACCGGGCACAAGACGGAGGGTTGCGCGATTGGCCTCCGCCAGTTCCCGGGCAAGAAAAAGCCCCAGTCCCGTGCCCTGCGCATCGGTAGTAAAAAACGGCTCGAACAGTTTGCCCTGATGCTCGGCGGCAATACCCGGGCCGTCGTCCACGATATCCACATAAGCCAGATCGCCATTCTGCTGGGCTTCGATCCGGACGCTGCCCGTTTGACGGCTGGCAACCCGCCAGGCGTTGCGCAGCAGATTCCAGAGTATCTGGCGCAGGTGATCCGGGTCGAAGGCGAAGTGCAGGGTGGGGGGCATGTCCACAATCACGGCGTCTGCGGGTATTTCTTCAGCAAGCCGGAGTTCGTCGATCAGCGCCTGCAATGCCATGGCATCGAAACGTACGGGTTTGAGGCGATCCCGCCGGTTCAGCGTCAGCACTTCTTCCACCAGACGGTCAAGCCGGCGGGCATTGTTTTCGATGATGCCCGAGAGCTTGGCCTGGGCCGGATTGCCCGGTTCCTCCCGCAGCAACTGTGCCGCCTGGCTGATGGCGGCCAGCGGATTGCGGATTTCATGGGCGATATTGGCGGTGAGCCGACCCAGCGCCGCGAGCTTCAGGCGCTGGGCTGCCGCCTCGGCCTCGCTCAGGTCTTCCAGCATCAGAATGCGGGTGTCGTCCTGCGTGGACACCGGAATGCAGCGAACGCGCAAACGCGTGCCCGGCAGGGTCAACTCGTGGTGCGAGCCCGGCTCGAACTGTGTGGGCAGCGCCCGGGCAAGGCCGGGTGAACAGTCGGCCAGCCGGGTGCGTCCTGGCACGATGGCGTCCGACACCTTGAGCAATGCCTGCGCACGTGGGGTCATATGCCGAACCAGCCCGTTGCCGGTCAGCGCCAGCAAGCCCTCGGGCGAGTTCTCCACCGCCAGGGCGTTGATGCGATCCAGCAGCGCCAGTTCGGCCGCTTGTTGCTGCGCCAGTTGCTCCGATCGCAGGGCGCGCGTGGTCAGGGCGTGCGACAGCCATCCGATCGCAAAATAGCCCGCACACAACAAGCCCACCTGGAAAAAGCTCTCGGTCCCCCGACCACTTTCCAGCATGCTGAACGTCTGCTGGATCAGCAGCGCAATCGAGGCCAGAGACGCGTAAAGCAGGGTGAGCCGGCCGCTGCCGACCAGCCCGCCCGACGCAACCGAAATGGCGAGCAGCAATCCCAGACCGCCTGCGAGCCGCTCGCTGGTGCTCATCAGCACCACCGTAAAAAAGATATCGGCCACGATATGTGCCGAAAGCTGGATCTGGAACCCGGGCCAGCGCGCCCGGATACCCAGCACGAACAGCGCAGCGCTCACCAGATAAGCGTAGGCATACGCCAGGTAACGCTCGCCGGCATGCGGCGAAAACAACTCGGACGAATCGAACAGCAGACCGGTAAAAACCAGCGCCAGTGCCAGAGTCAGTCGATAGAGATTGAAATAATCCAGGCTACGCCAGTGGGAGGCGAAATAGCCTTGCGTAACAGGGCGGGGCAGGGCAGCCGCCTGGGCGCTCATTTTTTGCCGAGTTTCTGGTGCTCGGGAGTGCAGAAAAAATCGCCGCCTGAGTAAATGGCCTCGCTGCGGGGCAGGTTCACCCCGCAATGGGCGCATTTCACCATGTCTTCCGGTTTTGAATCCCGCACTGGCGCAGCCGGTTTATCCAGTGCCCGCTTGTAGGCGCGGAACACCAGGACAGCCACAAACACAATCACAATCAGCAGGATAATCTTCAACACGCAATCTTCCCCATGGACAGGCGCAGCGAGCATAGCATGGCCCTTAATCCCCTACGAGATGTGTGAGCTTAGCTGTTGATTTGTCGGATATTTTTACATTTATCCCCATTCGGATCAGTGGCCGGATCATGGTATGGTAAAAATGTGCCTATCCTACAAAGACTTGCCGGAGCGCCTGCAACCCGGTATGGACTTTGCTAACATCAAGCTGAACATAACAAAATTGCGGTAAGGCAGTCGGAGCCTCACACCCAAGAATCAGGAGTCAACACAATCATGATCGCCCTCAAATCAATCAGCAGCCTGGTATTTGCAGGCGCAATGCTGGCCACCGGCAGCGCAGTCGCCGTGCCGGTCACCATCGTTGGCAACACCGTCAGTTTCACTTTCGATAGCGCGCTTGCTGGCCTGTTCGGCACGCCGACCGTGAATGGGGATTCCATCTTCTTCACGCCCACCAACTTCAAGGTGTTTTCCAGTAACGATGGTTTCGAGCAGATCAGCCAAACCTTCAATATTGCGATCACGGCCAATGCGGGCTTCCAGATCGCAGGCGCAAACCTCACGGAATCGGGCGACTACTACAACATCAACACCTCGGTACTCGAAGGGGTGGCCGTCAGTGGCCAGCTTCGCCTGGTAGACCTTGAAGCACCGTTTACCCCGGCCGTCACCAGCGCCATCGGCACGCCTGCACCGCTGACGGCCACCACCACCTTCCCGGCAGGTTTTGCCACCACCAACTGGACGGCTTCCAGCAGCGTGGCTGTGCCCATGGGGTGGGGCGGACAGGACGGCATTCCCACTGCCGTCAATGTCACCATCGAGAACATTCTGATCGCCAGCAGCCTCAATGCCTCCAGCGCAGCGTTCATCGAGAAGAAATTCGCCGGCCTCGACATCGTCACGACCCCGGTCCCGGAACCGCAAACCTACGCCCTGTTTCTGGCCGGCCTGGGCCTGATCGGGTTCATGGCGCGCCGTCGGATGGATTCGGTTATTTAACCGCTACTTACCTGTTCACAGGCAAAACGGCTTCTTGCGAAGCCGTTTTGCTTTTGTACATAGATAATTTGTATGGATGCTTTGACTGTGGGGGGCGATAATCCCCGCACAGGGGACATAAGCTCGCAACGTCGATGTCATGCGGGCTTGTAACAATCAAACCATGACCAACCACAACCAGTGGCTATTCAGGCAACAGCTTTCTGTTGTCTCGCTGACCAAGATACTGCTCGACCCGCTCGTGGCGGTGCTGGTGCTGATCGGGTGCGCGCTTTACTTCAACGAGCCGTTCAAGGGCCCTTACCCTATTCTGGCGCTCATCGTCTTTACCCTGACCTTCCCCGGCAAATGGCCCGAAGTCACCCTGCGCGCCTTCTGGAACGAAGTCGTCATGCCGTGGTTTTTCCTGTCCGGACTGATCCTGCTGTTCGGGTTTTCCACTGGCTATCTCGACTGGTTTCCGCCCGGCCTTGTCATGGCCTGGATGCTCATCACCCCCGTCGCCATGTACGTGGCCCACCGCGTGGTGCGCAAGCTGCTGCCCCGCCTGCTGTTGCTGGAAGGCGGGCGGCGGCGCGCCATCATTGTGGGGGCGGGGCATCTGGGTACCGAACTGCGCGGCCGGTTTTCCGGGGATCGTGCGCTGGGGGTCGATGTCATCGGCTTCTTCGACGATCGCGCCATGGAGCGTACCGAGCTGAACGACCCGAAAAAGCTCATCGGCAAGCTCGCCGACATTCCCGACTACGTCAACCGCAACGGCATCGACCTCGTCTACATCACCCTGCCCATGGCCTCCCAGCCACGCACGCTCACCCTGCTGGATGCCCTGCGTGATACCACTGCCTCGGTCTATTTTGTGCCGGACATCTTTGTTTCCGACCTCATCCAGGCCCGCGTCGACCACATCCACGGCATGCCCGTGGTCGCACTCACCGAATCCCCCACGCTTGGCGTATCCGGCATTGGCAAGCGCATCAGCGACGTGGTCATCGCCGGCCTCATCCTGTTGCTCATCTGGCCAATCCTGCTCGTCCTTGCCGTGGGCGTAAAGCTCAGCTCCCCCGGCCCGGTCATCTTCAAGCAGCGCCGCTATGGCCTGGATGGCCAGGAAATCCTCATCTACAAATTCCGCTCCATGAGCGTGTGCGAAGACGGCGACCAAGTGAAACAGGCCGGCAAATGCGACACCCGCGTCACCCCCTTCGGCGCCTTCATCCGCAAAACCTCGCTCGACGAACTGCCCCAGTTCATCAACGTATTGCAGGGCCGCATGAGCGTCGTCGGCCCGCGCCCCCACGCCGTTGCCCACAACGAGCAATACCGCAAGCTCATCAAGGGCTATATGCTGCGCCACAAGGTCAAGCCCGGCATCACCGGCTGGGCCCAGGTAAACGGCCTGCGCGGCGAAACCGAAACCCTCGACAAGATGCGCGCCCGCATCCAGTACGACATCGACTACATGCGCAACTGGTCGCTCATGTTTGACCTGATGATCATCGGCAAGACCCTCGCCGTCGTCTGGCGCGACCAGAACGCGTATTGAGCGGGTTGGCATTCGTCAAACTTCGGCCGCAGTCGTAGGGCGGCAATACCTTGCCGCCAGTGGCTGGCTTGATTGTCGGAAAAGTATTCCCGACCTACGGCGATCATGATCATCGGTAAAACCCTCGCTGTCGTCTGGTGCGACCAGAACGCGTATCGAGCGGGTCGGCTGGGGGCAGACTTTGGCCGCAGTCGTAGGGCGGCAATACTTTGCAGCCAGCCAGCCTGGCTTGATTGTCGGGAAAGTATTCCCGACCTACGGCGATCATGATTATCGGCAAAACTCTGGCTGTGGTCCGGCGCGATCGAACGCGTATTGAGTGGCTCGGCATGCGGTTTTCCGGGCAGGGGGCTCCAGGCACTCCCTGCATCGCTTACCGGTAAACATCCCGCCGGTTCCCCGCCTCGACTACCAGGATGCAAAGTGCCCCATCCTGAATATCGCAAATGATCCGATAGTCCCCCACGCGGTATCGCCAATAAGCGCCGAGTTGCGGTCCCGTCAGGGCTTTTCCCGTGCTGCACGGGTTGTCCAGCGTAGCCAGACGCTGGCGCAGGAACGTCGTGATGCGATTCGCTACGAGCAAAACCGCAAGCTCATCAAGGCCACCCTGCAGCGCCGCAAGGTCAAACCCTGAGCTACATGGCCCTGCTGTCTGCCCCGTCCCGCTTGGCCCGCCCATCTCAAGGCCTGTGCAATAAATCGGGATTTTTTACACGGGAGTGAATTGGCTGGTCTGGACAGCCCAGCAGCAGTCAGACCTGCCTAATATCAGCCATATTGATCAGATTTATTTCATTCGATTCATTGAGTTAATGATAGGTGGTCAGGGATGGGCATGTTTACTGCTGGTAGTTCCGTACTCGCATCAGCGAGGTCCCGAAGTGCATAACCAGGAGGAGATCAAGATGACTGTTGTAACTGCCCCGCGCATGAAACATGCGCTCACCCTGCTAGCCGGCACCGCCACCCTGGCGTTGTCTGCCAATGCCCATGCTTTGCTGGGTGGGATATTGCCGCCGGTTGAGCTGCCCCGCCCCGTGCTGACATTCGAGTTCGTAGGAACCTATGCCATGTATGGAGCAGATGGCGTGGTGCCACCCAATGCCACACCGGAAATCTCCGGGACCATTACGTTGGACACCCTCACATTTGGCGGCACGGCAGCCATGGGAGGAACCTTCTTCAATCTTCCCTTCACTGCCAACGGTGACTTGTCGGCATATATCGGTTTGACGAACCCTGAGCAATGCGCCGGATCCTTCATGTGTGCCCATTCCGCCATCACGTTCACCTGGAACGGGATTCCCGTGCCCGTGTCGGCTGCCTTTGGCATGAACCCGCTGTTGCCGGGTGTCACGGATTTGCTGGGGCTCAATATTGGTGCGCAGTTTTCAGTCGAATCCATTGATACAAATGGCGATGGCATCCCGGGCACGCCAATAGCGGTCTTCCCGTTTGCGGGCGTGTCACCCTACTTTCAGGGCACAGCTACCTTGGTTGGTATCAATCTTCTGGGTAGCCCCATACCCAATCAGAACATCAGTATTCCGATCACGCCCGTGCCCGAGCCTGCTGAATGGGCACTCATGCTGACAGGGCTGGCGCTTGTGGGCGGCATGGCCCGTCGTCGTCGGTCATTGCAGGCGTAAGTTTGTTGTGTCCGATGACGAGCCCCTTCGGGGGCTTTTTTTATTTTGTATCAGATTTGCAAATAGACGGATTTGATAATTTTATTGAAAAACGCGTTGTCGATAAATTTTACGCACGCAATCGGGCGAGGGGTCAAGACGGAAAACTAATATAAAACATATAACTGTAATTAATTTTCTGGGAATTTCGAGCGATCATCCGAAGATGTCGTGGCCGTCCACCCTGAATGTGCGAGTAAAAAATGTCGGAAATTTTTACATCATAGGTTTCAATGTACTACTGGCGAATGGCACAAAGTAAAATTAATGCCTTTAGTGCAATGATAGATAAGGGTTTTATGTTTGGTGCATAAAATCTGGAACATGGCTTGCTTTAGATCCGGGGCCGCAAGAATTCAAGGGTGTCCATGACACTCGTGGCAGGAGGAGGGCAGAGATGCCGTTCAACAATGTGTGTACACATGAGGAGATAGACAATATGAAAGTTGCAATGACCAAAATCGCTGCTGCTGTAGCTCTAGTGGTTGTCGGTTCTAACGCATACGCTATCGATGAAGCGCCGAACGGTGGTATCGGCACCGTTGTCGATTTCAACGTGACTGGTGGCCATTTTGGCCTCGGCGACCCGAACAAGCCGATTACTTTTGGTGCTCTGGGTTGGGACATGGTTGATGCTGGCGGGGCGACCGGCAACTTGGCTAACGCGTTCCTGTTTTTTGGCCAACCGGTAGCGATTTTCACTAACACGCCGGCACTGGGTGACGGTACGCCCAACGGTGGTGCTGAGGTTAACGCCGGTGCCTATCCTGCCGGCACTACAACTGCTAGCACCATTACTATGGATTTGTCTTCGTGGACGAATTTCTGGAATGGCACAAACTTTAATACTGGTTCATCGAATGTGGTTGGTACTTATGACAGCACCACCGGTGCTTTCTCGATGGGTTGGAGTGCGACAGTTGTTGGTGGACCGTTCAGTGGTCAAGTCGCTCACTGGGATATTCAGGGATTTGCTGCTGCTGCGCCTGTTCCTGAAGCAGAAACCTACGCCATGATGCTGGCTGGCCTGGGCCTGGTGGGCACCATGGTGGCACGCCGTCGCAAGCTGGTTGCCTGATGACCCTTGCTCGAGCGGTTTGCTGAGTAATTGTGCGGCGGGAGAAATCCCGCCGATTTTTTTGTGGTAATCAGGGCTTGTCGATACGTCGTTTAAATGCGACGTGTGCAAATTAGCTGGGGCGGTTTATCGACAAGCCTTGCGAAATGTTGCTAAGGTGCTGGTTGTTTCGTACTGGTGTCGAGCGGATACGAAAAATCAAAAACCAATTTACGAGGAGGGTGAACAGCGTGAACAAAACTTTCAAAACGGCAGTTCTGGCTTCGGCCATGTGTGCGGCCAGCAGCGCATATGCGACCAACGGCTATTTCCTGCCGGGCTTTGGCATGAAGGCGACCGGTATGGGTGGTGTGGCAATTGCAGCCCCTCAGGATTCTATTTCGGCTGCTTCCAACCCGGCCAACCTGGCCAAGGTGGGGATGCGAGGTGATATCGGCGTTTCACTGTTCCGGCCTGTGCGCCGGGCGGATGTGGGGGCCGCATCGGATGCAGGCACAGGCGGTCTGGGGAACCCCGGTTTTGGTTTCAACACCGGGTCGCAAAGCGACAAGGAATTGTTCTTCATTCCGGAAATGGGAATGGCCATGCCGCTCACCGACAGGCTGCATGCCGGTATTGCCTTTGTGGGCAACGGCGGCATGAACACTACTTATCGGCGCAATTTTTATGATACTAGCCCGGACGATACGGTTCTTGGTACCTTGGGGGTCGACCTGAACCAGTTGCTGATCCCGATTTCTGTCGCCTTCAAGGTAAACGAAGATCACGCGGTGGGGGCTTCGCTGGTGGGCGGGGTGCAACGTTTCGAGGCTCTGGGCTTGCAAAACTTCCAGGCAATTTCCAGCAATTCCAATTTTGTGACGGACAAGGGCTTTGACTGGTCGTTTGGCGCAGGCGTGCGGCTCGGCTGGCTGGGTGATTTCGCCGATGACCGGGTGAGCATCGGGGCGACCTGGGCTTCCAAAATCTATATGACCAAGTTCGACGAATACAAAGGCTTGTTCGCCGAGCAGGGCGATTTTGATATTCCCTCCAACTATGGTCTGGGCATTTCGATCAAAGCGACCAAAGACCTGACGTTTGCGGCAGATGTAACCCGTATTCTCTACGAAGGCGTTGCAGCCGTGGCGAACCGGGGTCCTGGCGTCCGCACGGGCCCGGGTTTCCAGGGTGTGCAGTCTGGTTTTCCTTGCGGCGTGTTGGGTAATTCGGCACTGTGCCTGGGTACAGATCAAGGCATGGGCTTTGGCTGGAAAAACATGACCATCTACAAGGTGGGCATGGATTGGGTGGTCAACGAGCAATGGACGCTGCGAGCCGGCTACAACTACGGCAAATCTCCGATTCCGGACGACCAGTTGGCATTCAACACCTTGGCCCCGGCTACGGTCGAAAAGCATTATTCGGTTGGGTTCACCTGGAAGAAGCCTGATTCTCCGATGGAGATCACGGGTGCCTATATGTACGTGGCCAACAACAAGCAAAGCGCGGCTGACCAGAATATCGTGGGCGGTGTCGATATTGAAATGCACCAGCACGTTCTGGGTGTGAGCCTGGGTTGGGTGCTTGACTCGGGCCCGGGTATCCACTGATTTGACGGCACGATGCATGCGGCAAAAAAGCCGGGGGTTCCCCGGCTTTTTTGCGCAGACCTGCAGAATGTGCATGCAGAAGTTGCCTAAATGGGCAAGTGCATCCAGATGCGATCCTGTAGTTTAGTAACGATAGATATCTTCAATACAAATTCCCGCTGGCCCGCATCCTGCTTACGTTTCCGGGCAGTGCGTTTGCTGTAACATTCGTACCACATAATTTCATCCAACTGGATTAGAGGAAGACACCATGTTCGTTCTGAAGAAACTCGCGCTCCCCCTGTTGATTGCGGCTGCCCTCACGGCGGGCTGCGGGGATAAAAAAGAAGAGGCGGCGGGCGGCGACAAGCCTGCGACGCAGGTTGCGGCCAAGGTCAACGGTTCCGAACTCACGGTGCATCAGGTGAACTATGCGCTGCAGCGCATTCCCAACCTCAGCCAGGAGCAATCCAAGGCGGCTTCGCTGCAAGTGGTGAAGAGTCTGGTGGAGCAGGAACTGCTGGTGCAGAAGGCGCTGGAAGACAAACTCGATCGCGACACCACCGTGGTGCAGGCGCTGGACGCCGCGCGCCGCCAGATCCTCGCCGAGGCCTACATGGGCCGCAAGCTGGGCACGCCGGCCGAGCCCACGGATGCGGAAATCAGCGAGTATTTCAATGCCCATCCCGAGCTGTTCACGCAGCGCAAGCTGTATCGCCTGCAGGAAATCTCGGTCAAGGCTCCGGCCGACAAGCGTGAGGCGGTGCGCGCGCAGTTGTCTGCCTCCAAAACCCTGAACGATTTTGCTGCCTGGCTGAAGGCGGAAAACATTCCCGCGCAAGCCGCGCAGGGCGTGAAGCCGGCCGAGCAGCTGCCGCTGGAAATTCTGCCCAAGCTGGCCCAGGTGGCCAAAGGCCAGGCCATGGTGGTGAACACGCCGGACGGTTTGCTGGTGATTGTGGTGGCCGATACGCAAATGCAGCCGGTAGGCATGGAACAGGCCAAGCCGGCCATTGCCAAGCTGTTGCAGCAGCAGGCGCGCCAGAAGGCAGCCAAGGCTGAAATGGATGCGCTCAAGGCTGCCGCCAAGATCGAATACGTAGGGGAGTTTGTCGACGCCGGTAAGGAAGCCGCCGCGCCCGCCGCCGATGCTGCCAAACCCGCCGCTCAGCCCGCTGCTGACGCCGCCCCCGCAGGTGACGCCGATGCGGACGCCATCAGCAAGGGTATTTCCGGTCTCAAGTAAAGGCAGATTCAAGTTTCAAGTTGCAAGGGAAATGCGTGCGCACGCGCACGCTGTTTCTTGCCAAGAACTTGTGACTTGCAACCTGTAACTCGCATCTGATTCCCATGTCCCCCATCCTCGTCCGCGTTATTCCGTTTGCGCTGTACATCGGCCTGCTGGCGGTGGAGGGTTTTTTGCCCGACGTTGCGCCGGAGTTCGACGTGCGCTGGCTCTACCCGGTCAAAGCCGGGCTGGTGGCGCTGGCGCTGGCGGTGCTGTGGCGGCACTACAGCGAGCTCAAGACCTGGGGGCTGTCGGGGTTGAACCTGCTGCTCTCGGTGGCGGTGGGCGTTGTGGTGCTGGTGCTGTGGGTAAACCTCGATGCCAGCTGGATGCTCATGGGCGAAATGGGCGAAGGGTTCGATCCGCGCACCGACGCCGGCCAAATCGACTGGCTGCTGGTGGCCTTCCGCATTGCCGGTGCGGCACTTGTGGTGCCCTTGATGGAAGAGCTGTTCTGGCGTTCTTTCCTGCAACGCTGGGTGCAACAGGCGGATTTTCTGGCGCTTGATCCGGCCCGTATCGGCATCAAGGCGCTGTTCATCGCCAGCGCACTGTTTGCGGTGGAACACCTGCAATGGTTTGCCGGCCTGATCGCCGGTCTGGCATACGGCTGGCTGTATATCCGCACGCGTACCCTGTGGGCCCCCGTCATCGCCCACGCCGTGACCAATGGCGGCCTGGGCGCGTATGTGGTGCTCACGGGCGACTGGAAGTTCTGGTGAACACCGCACGCACCTGGCTCATCGTGGGTGCGTTGCTTGCAAGCTCCCCGGCGGCCGCGCATGAAGGCGATACCTTCCGGCCCTATGTGTCGGCGGGGTACTACCGCGACAGTAACCTGTTCCGGCTGGCTGATGGCGAAAGCCCGGGCACACGCAGAGAAGACAGCTACGCGCTGTATCAGGCCGGCATCAATGTGGACTGGAAGCCCGGGCGGCAGCAGTTCCTGGTGGATGTGAGTCAGACCCGCATCCGTTACGATCGCAACACCTTTCTGGATTTTGAAGGTGAAGACACGCGTGCCACCTGGAACTGGCGGCTGGGCAATCGGCTGTCGGGCAACATCGGGCTTACGCAGTCCAGCAACCAGAGCAATTTTGACAGCGTGGGCCTGATCAATAACCAGGTTGATCGCGAACGCCGTTTTGCGCGTGCCGAATGGGAGTTTCATCCGCGCTGGCGCGTTGGTGGCGGGGCGGAAACCAGTGAAAACACCAACAGCGACCCTTCGCAACTCTCGCAGAACTTCACGCAGGACGCCTATGACCTGGGCGTGACCTACCGCACCCCCAAGGGCAGCAGTCTTCGAGCATTGATTCGAAAGACAGAAGCCGAGTATCCCGTACAGCAAACATTGCGCACCCGGTTTATCTTTCCCATTGGCGTTTTCCTTGATGTTGCGGACAGCAGCTTCGATCAGACCGAGTATTTGCTGGTGGGGGAATGGCGCGTGTCCGGCAAACTGAACGTGCGCGGGCAAACCGGGCAGGTGTCGCGTGAATATCGTAACGAGCTCAAAAACCCCTTGAACGGATTTGCCATCCTGGTCAACCGTCCGGACTATAGTGGCCTGACCCTGCGTGGCACCGCCGACTGGTTTCCCACCGCCAAAACCCTGCTCAGCCTGACGGCGTATCAGGAACTGGGCGGCGCAAACGACATCAATGCCAGTTCCGTGGAAAAGCGGGGGGCCAAGCTGGATGCCGTGTGGCTGATGCGCGAAAAATGGCGGCTCAA
This sequence comes from Hydrogenophilales bacterium, assembly GCA_041639515.1. Classification (GTDB taxonomy): domain Bacteria; phylum Pseudomonadota; class Gammaproteobacteria; order Burkholderiales; family Thiobacillaceae; genus Thiobacillus. The sequence continues at coordinate 22,153 of JBEQCD010000030.1, forward strand.
CTCGAGTCTCAGCATGGAGAATCGCGATTTTCAGGGAGATTCCGGTGTGAGCGGCCCCGTGCGCAGCGACGATACCCGTAGTCTTTCGCTGTCGGTAGGCTACACACCGATCTCGGCCATTTCGATCGACCTGGGGGTGCAGGCCGGGCGTCGGGATTCCAACTTTGTTAATGAAGAATTCGACTACCGGACCGTGTTTGCCAATGTGCGCGCGGATTTTTAAGGGCCTGATGCCGTTGCAGTCAGGTACGGGATTTGCATGTAAAGGCGGGCTTGAAGTCACGGGATACAAGGGAGCTGGTTGCCTTGAACTTGAGTCCTGTCGCTCGCTTCTGATTTTTGGAGAGAAACAATGAAAGCACTGTGGTTGAAAATCTGGATGCTGTGTGCGGTGCTGCTGGCCGCCCCGGCCCTGGCGGCAGACAACGATTACCGCATGGGTACGGGCGACGTGGTGCGCATCACCGTGTATGGCAATCCCGATCTCACCACCGAGGCACGGGTGAGCGAGGAGGGCGGCATCACCTTCCCGCTCATCGGCATGGTCAAGGCGGCAGGACAAACGCCGGCCACCACCGAAAAGGAGATTGCCGCGCGGCTCGCCAAGGGGGGCTTCATCGTCGATCCTAACGTCAACCTCAACATCGTCCAGTATCGCGGCCAGCAGATTTCGGTGCTGGGCCGGGTCAACCGCCCGGGCAAGTACACCCTGGAAAAGGCCACCCGTCTGGCCGATGCCCTCGCCCTTGCAGGTGGCGTCATCATCGACGGTGCCGACATCGTGACCCTGATGCGCACCCGTGACGGCAAGACCGAGTATCGCGACATCGACATGGTTGCGCTGTTCAAGTCTGGTGGTGAAGCCAACAACATCAGCGTGCAGGACGGCGACATCCTCAACGTTGCGCGCCAGCCCATGTTTTACATCTACGGTGAAGTTCAGCGTCCCGGCTCGTTCCGGCTGGAGCAGGGCATGAGCGTGGTGCAGGCCCTATCCATGGGCGGCGGCCTCACCCCGCGCGGCACGCAGCGCGGCATCCGTGTGCTGCGCCGTGATGCGTCCGGATCCATGCAGGAGGTTGAAGTGAAGCTTGCCGACCCGGTTAAAAAAGACGACGTGATCTACGTCAAGGAAAGCCTGTTCTAAGGACCGCCTGTCATGAATTTCATCCAGTTCCTGCTGATCCTCAATGCCCGCAAGTGGATCATTCTTGGCGTGCTGGCCCTCACCGTGGCCGTCACTGCCGCCGTGAGCCTCTTGCTGCCCAAGGAATACACCGCAACCGCCACACTCATTGTTGATTCCAAGAGCAAGGACCCCTTCACCGGCCAGCTCCTGCCGGCGCAGATGTTCCCCGGCTACATGGCCACGCAGATCGACGTGATCAAGAGTTCGGCCGTGGCGCGCAGGGTGGTGCGGGAATTCAAGCTTGCCGAGAACCCGGCCACCCGTCAGCAGTTCATGGACGCCACCGAAGGCAAGGGCACGGTCGAGCAGTGGCTGGCTGACGTGCTGGTGCAAAAGCTCGACGCCGAACCCTCGCGGGAATCCAGCATCATCGGCGTGTCGTTTTCTGGTGCCGATCCCCAGTTCTCGGCCGCCATGGCCAACGCCTTTGCCAAGGCTTACATCGAAACCAGCCTCGACCTGCGGCTTGCGCCTGCGCGCCAGACTGCCGAGTGGTTCGACCAGCAGATCGTCCAGCTTCGCCAGAAAGTGGACGAAGCCCAGCAGAAGCTCACCGCCTACCAGCGCGAAAAAGGCATCGTCGAATCCGAAGAACGGCTCGACGTGGAAACCCGCCGCATGGCCGACCTGGCCGGGCAGATGGTCGCCGCGCAGTCGCTGGCTTTCGACGCCACTTCGCGCACCGGCCAGAGTGCCAACCTGCCCGAAGTGAACAATAGCCCGGTGGTGCAGAACCTCAAGGTGCAGATTGCCCAGGGCGACGGCAAACTTGCCGAACTCTCCAAGCGCGTGGGTGCCAACCACCCCGAGTACCTGCGCCTGCAGGCCGAAGTGGCCAGCTACAAGGCCAAACTCGCAACCGAGCTCAGCACCGCCACGCGTGGGGTGGGGGCCACGGCTGGCGCTGCGCGCCAGCGCGTGAGCGAACTGTCCGGTGCCTTTGAACGCCAGAAAGCCCGTGTGCTGGCACTCAAGCAGCAGCGCGAAGAAGCCACCCTGCTGGCGCGCGATCTGGAAAACGCCCAGCGTGTGTACGACTCCGCCCTGCAACGCTACGGCCAGACCCGCATGGAAGCGCAGTCCACGCAAACCGACATTGCCGTGCTGAACCCGGCCGTTGCACCCACCGAACCGTCCAAGCCGCGCGTCATCCTGAACCTTCTGCTGGCCCTGTTCCTGGGCACGCTGCTGGGCGTGGGGGTGGGCTTCCTGGTCGAATTGCTCGACCGGCGCGTGCGCTCCGGCCAGGACATCGCCGGGCTCGACATCCCCGTCCTGGGCGAAGTGGCCGGCCGCAGCCGCCTGGCCGCGCTGCTGCGCCGCCTGTTCCGCCGCAACCGCATGGCGCAGGCCTAAAGGACACGGCGTCTTGCGCCCCGGGATGATGAAACATCAAACCTGTCGTAGGTCGGGAATACTTTCCCGACAGCTTCATACGCCGCCAACCGCTGTGGCGGCAAGGTATTGCCGCCCTACGGCTAGCGTTCCGCCGCAACCGCATGGCGCTGGCCTGATGGACATGGCTTGCCACCCCGGGATGATGAAACATCAAACCTGTCGTAGGTCGGGAATACTTTCCCGACAGCTTCGTACTCCGCCAACTGTTGTGGCGGCAAGGTATTGCCGCCCTACGGTAACCCTCCTGTCTCCGCGAGTTTCACGCTTATCGAATCGAGGCTCACTCAAATGAACATGCCCAACACTTCCGGCACGCAGCCCAGCATCGTGGAAACCGCAGCCGCCATCCGCGCCGAAGCCAATATCGGCAAGCTGCTGCAGGATGCCGGCAAGCTCCAGCCGCACGACATGGAGCGCGTGCTCAAGCTCCAGCAGTCCGACAACCTGCGTTTTGGCGAGGCCGCACAAAAGCTTGGCCTGGTTACCGAAGACGACATTCGCCAGGCGCTGTCACAACAGTTTGAATACCCTTACGTGCCGGCAGCCGAAGCCGGCCTCAATCCCGAACTGGTCGCTGCCACCGCGCCCTACGGCAAGGAAGCCGAAGCCTTGCGTTCGCTGCGTTCCGAACTCCTGCTGCGCTGGTTCAAGGAAGGTCGCAAAACCCTGGCCATCGGCAGCGTGCGCGACGACGAAGGGGCCAGCATGCTCGCCGCCAACCTCGCCATCCTGTTTGCGCAGATGGGCCGCAAGGTCGTGCTCGTGGACGCCGACATGCGCACCCCGCGCCAGCAGGGCATTTTCAATCTGGACAACAGCATGGGGCTCTCCGACATCCTCGCCGAGCGTGTGCCCTCGGTGCAGGTACGCGGCGTCAAGCCCTTCCAGACCCTGAACATCCTGCCGGCCGGCTCGCCACCGCCCAACCCGGCCGAACTGCTGGCCCGCCCTACGTTTGGTGCCTTGCTGGCCGGGCTCGAAGCCAACTACGACATTGTGCTGATCGACACCGCACCCTCCCAGCGCTCGTCCGATTTCCAGCTGGTGGCCGCACGCGTCGGCGGCATGCTGGTGGCCACCCGCCGCAACGTCAGCCGGCTCAGCCCGCTGGCCGAGCTCAAAGACAAAATTACCCTGACCGGCGCGCAAATCGTCGGTGCCGTTGTTCTCAACTGATGCCATGAATGCCTCCGCTCCCCGCGCCAGCCTGCTCGATGCCCTGGCTCCGCTGAAAACCTGGTGGCCGGTTGTCGCCGGCCTGCTGCTTCTCTACGTGCCCACCTACTGGATGCTGGCCAATGGGCTGTGGAATTCGGACGACTACGCACACGGACCCATCGTGCTCGCCGTCACGCTGTTTCTCATTTGGCAGCAACGCGCCGTGTTCATGACCCAGCCGGTCGCCGCGCCCCCGCGAGGCCAGGTGGTGGCAGGCTGGACGCTGCTGGTGATAGGTTTGCTGTCTTACGCGCTCGGCCGTTCGCAGGACATCCTGCTGTTCGAAGTGGGCTCGCAGATTCCCGTCATCCTCGGCGCGCTGCTCATCACCCTGGGCACGCCGGCGGCGCGCGCGCTGTGGTTCGCGCTCTTCTTCCTGCTGTTCATGATCCCGCTACCCGGCTTTTTTGTGGATGCCGTCACCGGGCCGCTCAAGCAATACATTTCCGTGATTGCCGAGCAAATCCTCTACGCCGCCGGCTATCCCATCGCCCGTAGCGGCGTAGTGCTCACCGTGGGGCAATACCAGCTGCTGGTGGCCGATGCCTGTTCCGGCCTGCACTCCATGTTCAGCCTGTCGGCCATGGGGCTGCTGTATCTCTACCTCATGGAGCACACCAGCAAAGCGCGCAACCTCATCATCATGGCCGCCATCATCCCCATTGCCTTTGCCGCCAACATCGTGCGCGTCATGGTGCTCATCCTGGTGACCTACCACCTGGGTGACGAAGCCGGACAGGGCTTCCTGCACGATTTTGCCGGCATCATGCTGTTCATCATCGGCCTGCTGTTCCTGTTCCTGATCGACGGCATCCTCGGGTTCATCTTCCCCGACAAACCGCGCCTGCGGGCCAAGTCCTGATTCATCACCGTGCAACGCTGCCCAGACAATCTGCGCAGCCGCGCGCCAGGAGACCAACCATGAAACTCGTCAGCTTCAAGCATTTCGTCATCGGCCTGTGCATGTTTGCCGCCGCCGGCATGGCCCTGGCGCTCAAACCCACGACCAAAGTCGCCGACAGTGGTCCCAAGATCGATCTCGAAACCCTGATCCCGAAAACCTTCGGCGACTGGAAGATCGACACCACCATCACCCCCCTGATCGCCAACCCCGAACAGGAAGCCCTCATCAACAAGATCTACAACCAGACGCTTACGCGCACCTACGTCAACGCGCGCAACGAACGCATCATGCTGTCCATTGCCTACGGCGGCGACCAGAGCGACAACATGGCGGTACACAAGCCCGAGGTGTGCTATCCGGGGCAGGGTTTCCAGATCATCAAAAGCCCGGCCATCAGCAACTTCTCCACCGGGGCTGGCGATATCGAGGTCAAGCGGCTGGTTGCCACTCTGGGCCCACGCGTCGAGCCCATTACCTACTGGACCACTGTGGGTGGGAAAGTGGCGGTGGATGGCTTGAAGTGGAAGCTGCAACAGCTCAAATACGGCCTCACCGGCAAGATTCCCGACGGCCTGCTGTTCCGGGTATCCAGCATTCAGGCCGACGAAAGCCGCGCCTATCAAATCCAGGATGATTTCACACGCGAAATGCTCCAGGCCATGTCGCCCGAGTCGCGCAAACGCATCATCGGCAACCCGGCCGGCGTGTAATCAAGCCATCGAATCCCTTACCCAGCAAAAGAGTCGAACATGACCAAAAAAGCACTCATCACCGGCGTCACCGGCCAGGACGGCGCCTACCTCGCCGAATTCCTTCTGGGCAAGGGCTACGAAGTCCACGGCATCAAGCGCCGTACCTCGCTCTTCAACACCGACCGCATCGACCACCTCTATGAAGGCCCCGAGGTGAAAACGCGCAAGTTTGTGCTGCACCACGGCGACCTCACCGACAGCTCCAGCCTCATCCGCATCATCCAGCAGGTGCAGCCCGACGAAATCTACAACCTCGCCGCGCAAAGCCACGTGGCCGTGTCGTTCGAAGAGCCCGAGTACACCGCCAACTCCGACGCCCTTGGTTCGCTGCGCATCCTGGAAGCCATCCGCATCCTGGGCCTGGAAAAGAAAACCCGCTTCTACCAGGCCAGCACCTCCGAACTCTTCGGCCTGGTGCAGGAAATTCCGCAGAAGGAAACCACGCCTTTCTATCCGCGCAGCCCCTACGCCTGCGCCAAGCTGTATGCCTACTGGATCACCGTGAACTACCGCGAGGCCTACGGCATGTATGCCTGCAACGGCATCCTGTTCAACCACGAATCGCCGATCCGGGGCGAAACCTTCGTCACCCGCAAGATCACCCGCGCGCTGGCCCGCATCAAGCTCGGCCTGCAGGACTGCCTCTTTCTGGGCAACATGGACGCCAAGCGCGACTGGGGCCACGCCAAGGACTACGTGGAAATGCAGTGGCTGATGCTGCAGCAGGAAAAACCCGAGGATTTCGTGATTGCC
>JBEQCD010000031.1:0-28304 GCA_041639515.1 Hydrogenophilales bacterium
ATTCATTTCAAGCTTGCCGAGGCCCTTCAGGGAGGCGTCATAGGCGATGACGCTGTGCGCCAGGCCGACGCCCAGGTTGCGCAGCACGGTGGAATCGGTGAGGTCGCGCTGCCAGCGCGAGATCGGCAGCTTCTCGGACAGATGGCGCAGCACCGCATTGGCGATGCCGAGATTGCCTTCGCTGTTTTCAAAATCAATCGGGTTGACCTTGTGCGGCATGGTCGAGGAGCCGACTTCGCCGGCCTTGGTCTTCTGCTTGAAGTAGCCCTGCGAGATATAGCCCCACACATCGCGGTCGAGGTCGATGAGCACGGTATTGGTACGCGCAATGGCGTCGTACAGTTCGGCCATCGCGTCATGCGGCTCGATCTGGATGGTGTAGGGGTTGAAGTTAAGGCCCAGCTCATTGATGAAATTGCGCGCGAAGTCTTCCCAGTCGAGTTCGGGATAGGCCGAAAGATGCGCGTTGTAGTTGCCGACCGCGCCGTTGATCTTGCCCAGCAGTTCCACTGCACCGATGGCATCCCACGCGCGGCGCAGGCGGTAGACGACGTTGGCGAGTTCCTTGCCGACGGTGGTAGGCGAAGCCGGCTGGCCGTGGGTGCGCGACAGCATCGGCAGATAGGCAAGCTCGTGCGCCATGTCGGTAAGGCGCGCGATGACTTTCTCCAGCGCCGGCAGCAGCACGGCGTCGCGCGCCCCCTTGAGCATCAGCGCATGCGACAGGTTGTTGATGTCTTCCGAGGTGCAGGCGAAGTGGAAGAATTCGGAGACCGCCGCGATTTCGGGATTCGACCGCGTCTTTTCCTTGAGGAAATATTCGACCGCCTTCACATCGTGGTTGGTCGTCGCCTCGATGACCTTCACACGCTCTGCGTCAGCCACCGAAAAGTGGTCGGCAATGCCGTCAAGCAGGGCGATGGCCCCGGCAGAAAACGCCGGCACCTCGGCAATGCCGGGTTCGGCCGCCAGCGCCTTCAGCCATTCGATTTCGACGATGACGCGGTACTTGATCAGCGCGTACTCGCTGAAGAAATCGCGGAGCGCAGCCGTCTTGCTGCCATAGCGGCCGTCGAGGGGGGAAAGGGCGGTGAGTGCGGTCAGTTCCATGTTCTCTTCCGATTGATGTTTGTTTTACAAAGAGGACAGGAGGACAAGAGAGAAACGCTCTTGAACCCTCTGCGTCCTATTGTCCTCTTTGTTCATATACACGACGCGTTCAAACGGCGCGCCGGTCGCGCACGGCCTGTGCCAGCGTACCGCTGTCGACGTATTCCAGTTCACCGCCGACCGGCACGCCACGCGCCAGCCGGCTGACTTTCAGGCCGCGTGCCTTGAGCAGTTCGCCGATGGTGTGCGCGGTAGCTTCGCCTTCCGGCGTGAAGTTGGTGGCGAGCAGCACTTCCTCCACTTCGCCGTCGAGCGCGCGTGCAATCAGGCGATCGAGATGAATCTCGCGCGGACCGATGCCATCGAGCGGAGACAAACGCCCCATCAGCACGAAGTAAAGACCGTCGTAGCTCTGCGTGGCTTCCATCATATTGAAGTCGGCCGGCATTTCGACCACGGCGAGCTTGCGCTTGTCGCGGCGCAGACTCGCGCACACCTCGCACACCTCGGCTTCCGAGAAATTGTTGCACAGCCGGCAATGCACCAGATGCTTCAAGGCATGGTCGAGCGCACCGGCCAGGCTTTCGGCACCGCGCCGGTCGCGTTGCAGCAGGTGGTAGGCCATGCGCGCGGCCGACTTGGGGCCGACGCCGGGCAGCACGCGCAGGGCGGCGATCAACTGGTCGAGCGCGGCGGGCTGCATCGTGGCGGGAATGCGCTCAGAACGGCAGCTTCATGCCGGGCGGAATCGGCAGACCGGCAGTCACGCTGGCCATCTTTTCCTGTACCGTGGACTCGACCTTGCGCACAGCATCGTTCACCGCAGCTGCCACCAGGTCTTCCAGCATTTCCTTGTCGTCGGTCATCAGGCTGGGATCGATCTCGACGCGGCGCACATCGTATTTGCAGGTCATCGTGACCTTGACCATGCCGGCCCCGCTGGCACCTTCGATCTCGATCTCAGCCAGCTTGGCCTGCATCTTGGCCATGTTTTCCTGAACCTGCTGGACCTGCTTCATCATGTTGCCGATGCCGCCCTTCATCATGGGTGTTCTCCTCGATGTTGTATGGTTGACGCGTCGATCTGGCCGTCGAATTTTTCGACCAGTTCACGCACGAATGGATCGGATTCGATCGCCGCCACGGCGTCGCGCTGGCGTGCTTCCCGGACACGGGTACGAACCTGCTGTGGGGTGTGCCCGGCTGCCGCCCCGATCTCGAAGCTGACGCGCAGGGCAGCACCATGCTTTTCGCGCAGTGCGGTGACGAGTTTGTCCTTATAGCCCGCGTCGAGCAGGTGTTTGTGGGCTTCGCCGACTCGCAAGCTCAATTCGCTGTCATCCTGCGACACCAGTTCGCAGTGGTCAGCCAGCATCTTGGCCATGCCACCCAGACGCAATTTGCCGACGATTTCCAGCCAGTCCCACTGGCCACTTGCAACAGGTTCACGCGCAGTGGCGACCGGCGCGACAGGCTTTTCTTCTGTCTGCGCCGCAGCTGGCACCCCGCGCGACGCGGGGTCCCGCTGCCCCATCGATGGAACGGATGCGGCATGGCGCAGGGGCGGAGCAAGCCCTTCCGCCCGGCGCTGTGGTTCCGGTCGGCTGATCGGTGCGACATCCGGGTGGGGAGCGCTGGCCTGCGACCGGGCCGGGCCGGAGGTCGTGGCGGGGATGCCATGTCCAGAACGCGCACCCGACTGCGCGCCTTGTCCCGAACTCGCTCCTGACGGCGCACTATGCCCCGGACTCGCGCCTGACGGCGCGCCATGACTCAAACTCGCGCCTGACGGCGCGAACGCCAACATCCGCAGCAGCGTCATGCAGAAGCCGGCAAATTCATCCGGTGCAAAGGGCAGGTCGCGGCGGCCGTTGAGGACGATCTGGTAGTAGAGCTGGACGGTCTCGGGGTCGAGGCGGGCTGCGGCTTCGACCACGCGCGCATGGTCGTGCCCGGCCTCGGTCACCCCGGGGGCATGCAAGTGCATGGCCAGTTGCGACAGCAGGGTGCCCAGGTCCTGCAATGCAGCATCGAAGGCTATGCCGCGTTCGGACAGCTGGCGCGCCTGTTCGAGCAGGCGGTCGGCATGCTGGCTGGCCAGCGCATCCAGCAGGTCGAACAGGTAATCGCGGTGCACCGTGCCGAGCATGGCTTCGACATTGGCCGCATCGAGACGGCCGCCGCCATAGGCAATGGCCTGGTCGGTCAGCGAGAGCGCGTCGCGCATCGAGCCGGCCGCGGCGCGCGCGAGCAGGCTGAGCGCGGCGGATTCGGCGGCGACGTTCTCCTGTTCCAGCACTTCGGCCAGATGCTGCGCCACCAGCGTGGGCGTCATGGGCTTGAGGTTGAACTGCAGGCAGCGCGAGAGCACCGTGACCGGAATCTTCTGCGGGTCGGTGGTGGCCAGGATGAATTTCACATGCGCCGGCGGTTCTTCCAGCGTCTTCAGCATGGAGTTGAACGCCGGCTTGGACAGCATGTGCACTTCGTCGATGATGTAGACCTTGTAGCGGCCCACGGTTGGCGCGTACTGCGCGTTGTCGAGCACCTCGCGCATGTTGTCGACGCCGGTGTTGGACGCGGCGTCGAGCTCGAGCAGGTCGACAAAGCGGCCGGCGTCGATCTGCTGGCAGGCCGAACACACGCCGCACGGCGTGGCAGTGACGCCGGTTTCGCAGTTGAGGCACTTGGCGAGGATGCGCGCCAGCGTGGTCTTGCCGACGCCGCGCGTGCCCGTGAGCAGATAGGCATGGTGCAGTCGCCCCTGCGTCAGGGCGTTCGACAACGCCTGCACCACGTGTTCCTGGCCCTTGAGGTCGGCGAATGCGCGGGGCCGCCACTTGCGCGCCAGCGCAAGTGCGGGAGATGCCGAGTCGCCGAAGAGGTCAGTCATGATTTGAGGGGCTGGGGGTCAGGGTACAGGGGTCAGGGAAAACCGTCTCGTTGATGCATGCACTGGCACGACCATCACATCCTGATCCCTGAATCCTGGCCCCTGAATCCTGGAAAAAGTGGCGAGCCAGAGCCCCGGCACTGACAGCAACCCACTATGGCTGCTTCCTTCCGGACCTGACCAGGTTTGCGGGACTACCATGCGGGGAGGCCCGCCACCTGCGATTTTACCCCGGAAGCGGCTTAATCCCCATCGACCGGCACAGCAAGCCGGCGTTTTTTCACCGCGCTTGCCAGCATCTGCAACACCGGAATGGTGTCGTCCCAGGCAATGCAGGCGTCGGTGATCGATTTGGCATATTCCAGCGTCTGCCCCGGGACGAGATCCTGACGTCCGCCATTGAGGTGGGACTCGATCATGACGCCGATGATGCGCGTGTCCCCTCCACCCACCTGGGCCGCCACGTCCGCTCCCACCTCGATCTGTTTCATGTGCTGCTTGCTCGAATTGGCATGCGAGAAATCGATCATCACCTGCTGCCGCAGGCCGGCGTTCGCCAGTTCCTGGCAGGCCTGCGCCACGCTTGCGGCATCGTAGTTGGGAGCCTTGCCGCCGCGCAGGATGACATGGGTGTCTTCGTTGCCCGAGGTACTGAACACGCCCACATGACCCGACTTGGTGATGGAAATGAAGTGATGCCGGGCAGCAGCCGCCTTGATCGCGTCGACCGCGATGCGCAGGCTGCCGTCGGTGCCGTTCTTGAAGCCGACCGGGCAGGACACGCCCGAGGCCAGCTGACGGTGCGACTGCGACTCGGTGGTGCGCGCGCCAATGGCTCCCCAGCTCACGAGATCGGCAATGTATTGCGGCGAGATCAGGTCGAGAAACTCGGTCGCGCAAGGCAGGCCGATTTCGTTGATTTCCAGCAACAGCTTGCGGGCCAGCCGGAGGCCTTCGTTGATGTCGAAACTCTCGTCCAGATGCGGATCGTTGATGAGCCCCTTCCAGCCCACGGTGGTGCGGGGTTTTTCGAAATACACCCGCATCACGACGATGAGTTCGTGGGCGAGTTCGTCGGCCAGCGGCTTCAGCTTGCGCGCATAATCCAGCGCCGCCGCCGGATCGTGGATGGAACACGGCCCGACGATGACGAACATGCGATCATCGGCTCCGCGCAAAACGTCATGGATCGCGGCGCGTGCACCGGCAACATGGGACAGCACGGTCTCATTGGCGCGCAGTTCGCGCATCACCTGCATGGGGGCAAGCAGTTCACCGCTCTGTTCGATGCGGGTATCGTCGGTACGGGTAACAGTCATGGTCGGCTCCGATTGATTTTGCTTCCCGCGACGGCACCAACAAAAAACCGCCAGCGGGCTGGCGGTTTCGTTAGGCTCGTGCTGTTCGACTCAGCGCCTCCCGACCGCCTGCGGCGTGGGATAAAAGCGGCTAAAGAAGAACAGTTGGGTCGAGTTCATGGGCAAAGTCTACCAAAAGCCCTTCAAGCCTGCCAGCCTCTGCGCAACACCATGATTTTTGCTGTATCCAGACCCTATAATCCTTTCATGCCAAGGGGCAGGGAAAAAACATGAACAACGACACCGACAAGTCAAACGGTGAACAGCGTCGCGACCGCCGTTTCCAGGTTTCGCAGCCGGCCATCATCACGCAGCCCGGACACACCGAGATCGCCTGCGAAATACGGGATTTCTGTTTCGGCGGCCTGTTTCTGCGCTTCACCAATCCGGAAGCCGCCATCGCGTCGCTCGCCAAGCGGGTGGATGCCGAAGTCGAAATCGTGTTTTCGGCTGCCTCCACCAGCGCCGCCCAGACCTTCACGATCCCGGCGCAGCTGAAACGGCTGAGCCCGCTGGGCGTGGGGGTTTCCTTCGTGCGCCAGCCGGTCGATGCCCTGCGCGCCCTGCAAAAACTCCGCATGGCCGGCCATCGCCAGAAACTGGCTGCGCTGCCAGCCTCCGCCGCGCACACCCAGCTGCGCGAAGCCGCCACCACGCTCCTGGCCGAAACTCTGCAACAGGTGCAGGACCAGATGATGCGGCTGATCGGCGACAAACTGAGCGCCGCCGCCGTGCAGGCCACCGGCATTGCCGAGCACAGCGGCCTGCTATCGGCGGGGCATGAGTTTGGTCGCCATGCCGGTGACATCCAGACCCGTTTCATCCAGCAGGTCATGGAAGCCCTGAAATCCGGGCAAGCCACAGCAAAACCCGCCAGCGCCTCTGGCGAACTCTCACTGGTGGACGAACTCGATTTCGAAGATTGGCTGGCCACTTCGTCCGAAGCCAACCGACTGGAAGAGCAATTCCGCGAACAGCTGGCCGAGCTCGAGCCCCGCATCGGCCAGCTGTTCGGGTTCGCCTGCGATCACAGCAACAACCCCTTTGGTCCGGCCGTCATCGGACACGCCTATCGCGCCGCCATCGAAGACGTACCGGTGCTGGCGCGTGCGCGCCAGGTCACCTACACCACCCTGCGTGAAATCCTCGCCGACCAATTGGGCCCGCTGTACGCCGAGCTGCTCGCCTTGCTGCCCGTGGCCGACCCAGTCCCGGTCAGCCCGCAGGGCACAGGCTATTTGCCCCAGCCCGAGGCGCCCGACCATTCAGGCCAGACTGCTCAGTACGACGCAAGCGCCGCCCTGCCAGCGGGCGCGCCCCAGCCGGCAACGCCCGGCCCGGCTGCGACCGCCCCGCAAGGCGCGCTCGGCCGCATGGCCGGCTCGCTGCTGGACTTTTTCCGGGGACAGTCCTCGGCCTCTGCCGCAGCCCCCATGTCTGCACCCGCCATGCCGGCAACGGCTGCGGGCGGACCAGCTGCGGGCATGGCTGGCAGCCCGGCCCAATCGGCCGGCGTGCCCGGCATGGTCGCCGCTCCCGGGCCTGCTCAGGGACACACCGGCATCGGCATTGCGCATTCGCCCGTGTTGCAGCGACTGGCCAGTGCCGGGGCCCTGCCGCCGGCCGTCACCGTGGAAATGCAGCGTTCGGTCGACATGTTCGGCGCGCTGTTCGACACCATGCACACCGAGAAATCGGTGAGCGAGGGCATGAAGCCGTTTTTCCACCAGCTTGAAACCAGCCTCATCAAGCTGGCCATGTCCGATCCGCAGTTCCTCGCTTCGCCCAGCCATCCGGCACACAAGGTGCTCAACACACTCGACCGCATCAGCATGGTCGCAGGCGACGACGGCAAGATCGCCGATCAGCGTCTGATGCGGCTGATGACCCGCTGGACCGACCGCATTCATTCAGAAGCCGAAAAGAATCCTGCGGTGTTCGAAGAGGCCCGCACACAACTGGAACGCGTGGTCAAACCCCTGCTCAACGAACGCAGCGCGCGTGTTTTCCGCTTGCAGGAAATGTGCGAAGGCCGGCAAAGCGCCGAAGTCTCCAAGCAGGGCATCCTGCACAAGCTGCTCGCGCGGCTGGATGAACGGCCGGTTCCCAACATCGTCATCGAACTGCTCAACGGCGGCTGGCGCAACGTGCTGCTCATGGCCGAGATGCGTCACGGCACAGAAAGCGAAGAGGCCCGCGAGGCCTGGCAGGTGCTGCAACTGCTGTCGGCATGGCTCGACCCCAACCATGACATGGCCCCGAGCACGACCGAAATCCAGACGCTGCTGCAACGCATCGACCAGGCGCTCACCCGGGTCTGCGCCGACAAGTTCGCGCAGGACCGGCTGGTTGACCAGCTTGCCGCTGCACTCTTCGATCAGGACAAGACCCCAACGCAGCAAACTGCCGTCACCACCCGCCTCAACGACGCCACAGCCGAACCGCTGACAGAAGCGCAGGACAATCTGGTCGAACGCCTGCGTGTCGGCGACTGGCTCCAGTTCAAGTCGCTCGACGCCCCGCTCAACCTGATCTGGATCGGTGACCAGCCGCACGTCTACGTGTTCGCCAACTACCGGGGCATCAAGAAGCTCGACCTCAAGCGCACCGACCTGCTGGCCTCGCTGGAAACCGGCGAAGCTCTCTGGACCGAGGATCTCGAACTGCCGCTGATGGATCGCTCCTACAGCGCCATGATCCAGAAAATGCAACGCGACCTGGTCTGGCAGGCCTCGCATGATCCCTCCACCGGCCTCGCCAACCGCAAGAGCTTTTTCCGCGCGGTGCGTCGCACCTGGCTGCGCAATTCCGGCAACGCGGGATCCGTCATCGGCGTGGCCCAGCTTGACATCACCACCCCGACGGGCGAAGCCGCCGGCGTCGACGCGCGCACCGCCATTTTGCGCGACTACGCCCAACACCTGCCCGGGCATTTTCCTGCCGACACCCAGTTTGCCCGTGCCGGCGAATCCGGAATTGCGTTCTGGTGCGAAGCCAGTGACAGCGCCGCAGCGCTGACCCAGGCGCAAGCCCTCGTTGCCGCCATCGCCGCGCGCCCCCAGGAAATTTCCGGCGTGCGCTACAGCGTCCGCCCGGCCATCGGCCTGATGTGGACAGGAGACTGCCTCAATCCGGAAACCTACTACGACAACGCCAACGCCGCCTGCGCCACCGCGCGCGAATCGGGCGAGGCCATCGTGCAGTACCGCAGCGAAACCGACGACAGCGGCGTGCTCGAACTGGCGCAATGGGCACATGAAGTCACCCGCATCCTGGCCGACAACCAGCTGGCCCTCAACATCCAGCCAGTCGTTGCCGCTGCCGACACAGCCCGCACCGCACTCTTTTACGAAGTCCTGCTGCACCCCGACGTGCAGGATGGCCGCAACATCGAAACCCGCGAACTCATCGCCGTGGCCGAACGCCTGCAACGCATCACTGAAATCGACCGCTGGGTGGTCCGCCATGTCCTGCAATGGATGCGCGACCATGGCGATCGCCTCGCCAGCATCGGTGGCTTTGCCATCAACCTTTCCGGCCAGTCGGTCATCAACCCGCTGTTCCTCAAGTTCGTCCAGTCCGAACTGGCGCGGGGCGACATTCCGGGCCACAAGCTCATCTTCGCCATCAGCGAAGGCGATGCCGTCGAAGGCCATGCCCAGACCCAGCTTTTCATGCGTCAGCTCCAGCGTTACGGCTGCCGCTTCACGCTTGACGACTATGGCATAGGCACCAGCTCCTACACCAGCCTCAAGAGCATGAAGCTCGACTATCTCAAGCTCGACCGCACCCTGGTTCGCGAAATCGGCACCAGCATGATCGACGAAGCCCTGGTTCGCTCCATCCTCGAAACCGGCCAGTTCCTTGAAGTGAAGACCATCGCCGGATTTGTCGAAGAGGAAGCCGCGCTCACCAAGCTGGCAGAAATGGGGGTGGATTGCGTGCAGGGGTATCTGATTGGGGAGCCAAGGCCGCTGGACACGCTGGGCTGATTACCCAAGCAGCATCCAGCCGTTTGGTGGCTCGTTTGGCAGGGTCTCACTCGGCCCCGCCATCAACAGAAAGCGCTCTGGAAACCGGTTCCGGTTGAGTTGACTCTGGCCGCACACAAAAAACTGCTGTTACGCCGCAACGTCATCACGCCGAGCGCGTGTGTGGTTCCGCCTCGTACCATGCCACCCCAACCCGCTGGATATGATCCAGTAATGCAGGATTATCCAGCGCATGAAAACGCGAAAGATCAATCTTGTACGGCAACAACAAATCGTCCAGTTCGGATTCGATTTGCAACTGCTCCGTCAGCGACAGAGACACCCCGACCAGGCACAGATCGATATCGGACCCTGCGTGAAAATTGCCTTTCGCACGCGAACCATACAGCACGGCGCGTTCCACCGTCGGGTGCGCCGCCAGTACGTCGCGAATGCGCGCAAGCGTTGCGTCCGTCAGGCCATACGGCATGGCAGTCAGGGCTGCGCCTTGAGCGCATTCATCCTGTACAGGAACTGCTCGAACAGCGGGAAATACCGCGCCACGATATGGCCGCAAATCTCGTCTGCGACTTTTTGCTGGTAGGTGTGTGAGGTCTGGTTGCGGCTGCGGATCATCTCCATCCAGCCCTCGCCGTCCTCGACCAGACCTTTCTGGAACGCCTCGCGCGCCGCATCTCGTGACCCGGTGATCGCCGTATTGCCTTGATAGGCGAAGTAATCCTTCATCACATTCCACGCCAGCTCATGCGTGAACTCGAACGCCTGGATCAGGCCCTGCTTTTCCAGATCGGAAAGCGGGCGCGCCTGGCTCGTCGCCACGGCGTTGGCAAGTTGTTCCAATGCTTTGGCGTAATTGGCGAGACGCTGTTGCCAGCGGATATCGAGTTCACTCATGAGTATCGTGTCTGACCCTGTTTACTTGCTGGCCTAGACCCCAGCCACACGGGGCCAGCCTTGCTGTGCGGCTCGGCAGACTTGATGGTGACCCCACCGAAGCGGTGACTGACGCTCAGGCATGGTGCACACATGCCTGAACGTCAGGCCGTCCCGCCCACCGTCAACCCATCAATACGCAGCGTCGGCTGCCCCACGCCGACCGGCACGCTCTGGCCTTCCTTGCCGCAGGTCCCCACGCCCGAGTCCATCTCCATGTCGTTGCCGATCATGGAGACGCGAGTCAACGCATCGGGGCCGTTGCCGATGAGCGTCGCACCTTTCACCGGGTAGGTGATCTTGCCGTTTTCGATCATGTAGGCCTCGGCGGCTGAGAACACGAACTTGCCGCTGGTGATGTCGACCTGGCCGCCGCCGAAGTTGACGGCGTAGAGGCCGTTCTTCACCGAAGCGAGGATTTCCTGCGGGTCCTTGTCGCCGCCGAGCATGAGGGTGTTGGTCATGCGCGGCATGGTGAGGTGGGAATACGATTCGCGGCGCGCGTTGCCGGTGGGCTTCATGCCCATGAGCCGCGCGTTCATCATGTCCTGCATGTAGCCGGTGAGGATGCCGTCTTCGATGAGCACGGTGCGCTGGGTGGGGTTGCCTTCGTCGTCGACGTTGAGCGAGCCGCGACGCAGGGGAATCGTGCCGTCGTCGATGACGGTGACGCCGGGCGCGGCGACGCGCTCGCCGATGCGGCCGGAAAACGCCGAGCTGCCCTTGCGGTTGAAGTCACCTTCCAGACCGTGACCAATCGCTTCGTGCAGCAGGATGCCGGGCCAGCCGGAGCCGAGCACCACGGTCATGGTGCCGGCGGGCGCGGGGCGTGCATCGAGATTGACGCTGGCCTGGTGCACGGCCTGGCGGGCGTACTTCTCCAGCACCTCATCGGTGAAATAGCTGTAGTCGAAGCGGCCGCCGCCGCCACCCGACCCCTGTTCGCGCCGACCGTCCTGTTCGGCGATGACTTGCAGCGACAGGCGCACCAGCGGACGCACGTCGGCCGCCAGATGGCCATCGGAGCGCGCAACGAAGATCACTTCATATTCGGAGGCGAGACTGGCCATGACCTGGATGACACGCGGATCCATGGCACGGGCCTTTTGCTCCAGCCGTTCGAGCAGGGCAACCTTGGCCGGGTCGTCCAGGCTGGCGAGCGGATCGACGGCCTGATAAAGCTGGCGGCCGTCGGCCCGGCGGGCGACGGCCGCCTGGCGCTGCTGGCCGGCACGTGCGATGGCACGGGTGGCATCGGCTGCCGCGCCAAGCGCACCCAGGCTGATGTCGTCGGAGTAGGCAAACGCGGTTTTCTCGCCCGAGATGGCGCGCACGCCCACGCCCTGGTCGATGTTGAAGCTGCCGGATTTGACCACGCCCTCTTCCAGGCTCCAGCCCTCGGAGCGGCTGTACTGGAAGTAGAGGTCGGCGTAGTCGACGTCGTGCGCCATCAGGCGCGAGAACACCGGCGCGAGCTTGTCTGCATCCAGCCCGTTGGGCACGAGCAGGGTGGATTCAGCCGAGCGGAACAGGGCTTCGGCGGACAGGATGGGGGTGAAGGCGTCGGTCGGGTTCATGGCGGACTCTCTCTATCTGGACGGTGCAGGGCACCGCTTATTTGCTGGGTGCCTCGCGCTTGGCGACGGTGCGGCGTTCGGCCTCCAGCACGTCGATCTGCGGCGTGCCGATGTAGCGGTGTTGCAGTGCCGGCAGGCTCTTCCTGAGGCTGGCCTGGTAGGCGGGGTTGATGTTGGCGATGACCACGCCCGACCCGCGCGGCAGGCGGTCGAGTACCACGCCCCAGGGATCGACGATCATGCTGTCGCCGTGCGTTTCGCGGCCGGACAGGTGATAGCCGCCCTGCGCCGGCGCAATCACATAGGCCAGGTTCTCGATGGCGCGCGCGCGGATCAGCGTCTCGAAATGCGCACGGCCGGTGGTCGCGGTAAAGGCCGAGGGCACGACGATGATGTCGACGCCGGGCATGGCGCGGTACAGCTCGGGGAAACGCAGGTCATAGCAGATCGACAGGCCGATGCGGCCGAAGGGACTGTTGATGACGACGATGGTGTCGCCCGGTTCGATAAGCTTCGATTCCTGGTATCGCTCGTTGCCGAGGTCCAGGCCAAACAGATGGATCTTGTCGTAACGCGCGACCTGCTTGCCGCGCTCGTCGAACACCAGGCAGGCATTGCGCACCTTGCTCGCCACGCTGGCTTCCAGCGGCACCGATCCGCCGATGAGCCAGATCTTGTGCTTTTTCGCCATGCGCGACAGAAAGCCCTGGATCGGGCCGCTGCCTTCCGGCTCGCGCGTCTTCAGCACGTCGGCGTCCTTCATGCCCATGATGGCAAAGAACTCCGGCAGGGCGACCAGCTTTGCGCCGCCCTCCACGGCCAGTTCGATGAGCTGTTCGGCTTCTGCCAGGTTGGCGGGCACGCTGGGTCCGGATGCCATCTGGATGGCCGCCACGCGCACGGCGCCGGGCTGCTGGACGGGTTTCTTGACCTGCGCGCCCTTGGAGCGCGCGATGGAGGACGGTGCAAGTTTTTTGGTTGTCATGGTGTCTGCTTCACGGTCAAGGCTGCGGTTCCTGTTTATTCGAGTTCTTCGACAAACGTTTCACATCCGGTGCCAGCCAGGGGCCGGTCACCATGTACTCCTGACTGATGGCTTCTTCGACCGGATCACGCAGGAGCTTCTGCGCGGCGAGCGCCCCCACTCCGGCAATCGGTCCGCCCAGCAACGCGCCGGCCACGGCCACGCTTTCGGACAGTTTCGGGATCACTTTCACGCGCAGCTGCACGCTCTCTTCTCCCAGGTCGGCCAGGCCCGACATGTTGACCTTGGCAGCCGGCCCGCGCATCCGGAAATCGTCGCTGTAGACGACGCCGCGCGCGATACGCAACGTGGCGTTGATGTCGTCGAAGGCATAGCCTGAATTGAAGATATCACGGAAATCGAAGTTCAACCGGCGCGGCAGGGATTGCAGGCTGAGCACACCCAGCAGTTTGCCGGCACCGGGTTCCACCTTCAGGAACTGGCCGCCCTTGGCTTCGAAATCCAGCTGGCCAGCCAGAGTCGCAAAGGCAAAATCCGCAGGCGAGCCTTCCCAGGTCGCATTGCCCGAAACATCCGCCCGGCCACGCTTGAGGGTGTCGGGATAACCGAACCGCGCGAGGAACTTGCCGGCGTCGAGCACCGAGAGCTTCAGGTCGGCGCGCGTTTCGCCCACGCCCGTGTCACGCCACAGCCCACTCATGCGGAACACGCTGTCGGGATGGGTCAGTTCAAGCGTGTCGATTGCCAGTCCCTGGGCAACCCCCCGCGCCACCACGTCCAGCCGGCCGAACGCGCGCTCCTGCAGGCGGAAATCTTCCACCGTGAGATCGAGCACGGGAAAATCCTCCGGCTGGAGATTGAGCCCGGGCGCACGCTCACCCGAGGTGGCCGGAACCGGCGCAGGAATCACCAGCTGCCGGAACTGGCCGGATACCCGCGCGGCCTGCACGCCCGCCGGGCGATAGGTCAGCGCCCCGGCCACCCCCTGCGCGCTGATCTGGGTGCGCAGGAGCCCGTTGCGCGTGCGCCCCTGCACACGCACATCGCGGAACCGGCGTCCCATCAGGTCGAAGGCATCAAACCCCAGGTCGATGACCGATATCGGGATGGCGGCGTCCTCTCCGCCCTGCGGCAACAGGCCCAGCCAGCCGGATATGTCGAGGCCCGCCGCGTTGCCCGCCAGACGCAAGCCCGGCTCGGCGGGCATCACGGCCATGCCGCCAAAGCGGATTTCACCGCGATCGAATTGTGCGCCGGCATCGGTGCGCCAGAGTGCGCCCATGGTGCGGCCGAGGCGCACTTCGTGCAGGGTGGCATCGCCGAGCGGCTGCGCGCTGGCCAGCAGCGGCAAGACCTGCTGCGCCGGCTTAGCGAGCGGGGCGGGCAGCGTGGAGGCGAGGCCCACCAGATCGGATTCCACCCGCACGCGTTCACCGCCCGGCTCGAAGTCGATCTGTCCCCGCCAGCCCGTCTGGCCAGAGAGGCGCGCGCCCACCGCCGCGCCCACCCAGGGGGCGAGGCCAGCTGACGTGGCGCGACCCTGCACGGCGAGCCGCACCAGGCCTGCGCGGGTCTGGGCGTCGAGGCGCAACGGCCCGCCCAGGAACTGCGCGCTCATGCCCTGCGCCGCCAGCGTATCGTGGGTGAATTCGATGTCGCCGCGAACCTGGTCCAGGCGCGGCAGGGATTCCGGATACAGCGCGCCGCCCTGGAAGCTCAGCCGGCCGGCCAGTGTGGTATCCCGGCTATGGCGCAGCGGCACCAGCATGTTCATCGCCAGATTGAGCGTGCCGGTGCCGTCGAGTGCGTCGGTGAATCCGCGCAGGCGATCCCCCACCGGACTGAAATTGGCGAAGCGGATGAAGTCGCGCGTCGCGCCCCGGGCCTCGCCCGACACCTGCAAGATTTCCTCGTGATGGATCAGGTCCGGAATCACCGCCCGCACCGGCGCAAGCGCCACGTCGTAGATGCGCGCACGCTGCGAGATCACTTCCATGGTCTTGCCTGCGAACACGAGCGATGCATTCACGTCCTCGATCACCGGCCAGCCCGCTGCGTATTGCAGCACGCCATCCTTCACCGCCGCCTCGACCCGGAACAGCCCTTCGCCGTGCTCGAACGGGAAACGCGCCAGCTCGCCGCGCAGGGTAAAACGCACGTTGTCGGAGTGCGCGGCCAGCACCGCCTGCCGGGCCCAGTCGACCGTGTGCTGGCCCACCTTCCAGGGGAAATAGCGCCACACGGCGCGACCATCCACGCGGGTCAGGCGTCCGTCCAGATCGATGCCGCCCGGCGTGCCGGGAATCCAGTCGTAGTGGCCACGCAGGCTGCCGGCGAGATCGGTGTTGGCAAATTTTGTCTCGTCGAGCGTCAGCCGATGCCCCCGGGCGATTTTCTGCCAGCGCCCGGTCGCCTGGAATTCGTCGAAGCGCAGCGACGGCTCGCGCATCACCTTGGGCAGGTCCAGGGCAAACTGGCGTGAGTCGATACGGAACCGGCCCCCGCGTGCGTCGCCTGTGAACTGCCCGCTGAGATTGGCCACGCCCGGTTGCGGCCCTTCCGCCGACACGTTGACGCCACTCACGCGTGCATCCAGCGTGAAATTGTCGAGTGCCGGATGCGGCCCCTTCCAGCCCAGACGCAGGAGATCGATGCGGCCGCCGGGGTTGAGCCGCGCCAGACGCTCGCGCAGGGCGTCATCCAGCGGCAGGCTCGGCAACACGGCCTGCCAGCCGGCCAGGCTGAAGGCACGGGCGCGCAGCTCGCGCGTCGTCGCCTGCCACGACAATCCCAGATCGAAAGGTTCGCCCGACGCGCGACCGGGAAAGGCCACGCGCAGATTCTGCAGGTCCAGCCGCTGGCCCGCCGCCTCGCGCTGCCACAACACCTGGCCCCGCACCTGCCCCAGCCGCAGGGGCGGGCGATCCGCTGCCAGCGGCACAGCCACGCTGCGCAAGTCCACGCCTGCGCCGGCGCTGTGCAGTTCCCCCGCCTGGATGCCCAGCGTGGCGCGCACCGCGCCCCAGCCTGCTTCGGGCTGCCCCGGCAGGCTGAGCCAGGGCTTGAGCAGCGAAAACGCCACGCCCGCCACCTCGACCGCCACCCGCCCGTTCCAGGTGCGCGCATCCTGCGTGTCGCGGGCATCGAGATCCGCTTCCAGCGTGACCGGCCGGGCCAGCGCGGCAGGCGGGTTCGCCCGGCCGCTCAGGCGGTGTTCGACCCGGCCGTTTTCCAGCAGCAGGTCCACGCCGGTGAACGTCAGCGGCGGCGCAGCGCGCAGCGAGTCGTGCCAGACCAGCGTGGCACCGGCAACATGCACCCGCCCCTGTCGCAGGAGCCAGCTCGTCATGCCGCCGCCGGGTTGCGACGGGTTGATCGGGATGCCGCCCACGTCGAACCGGCCGTCACGGGAGCGCCTCACCTGCAGGGTGAGGCCCGCCAGTTCGATGTGATGGAAACGAGGCTCCAGGAACAGCAGCGAGCGCCAGGCGAAGGCCGCGTCCAGTCGCGGCAGTTCAAGTGCCACGCGGTCCTGCGCGTCGTGGATGCGCACACCCTCCAGGCGGAATTCCGGGCGCGTCTGCTGCCAGGCCCCCGAGACGGCATCAAGCGTGACGCGCTGACCCAGCGCACGCGACATCAGGCGCTCCACGGTGTCGTGATGTTCCGACACATGGGGCAGCACCCAGAAGAACATCACGGCCGCCGCAACCGCAAACGCCATCACGGCCAACGCGAGCAGCCCCGCCAGCACGCGCAGGGCGCGGCGCACGACAGTCGGCAGGGCAGGTGGAAATTTCATCGCAGGACGTTCTCGGAATGCCCGATTTTATGCGGCCCGCAGGCTTTGCCCGGCATACGGGGGAAAAAAATCGTCACGCGCGTCATTCACCCGTAAAGCGGTGGATGAGCCGCCGGTCACGCTTGGTGGGTCGGCCCCGGATGCCGGCCTCTGGCGCGGCATTGAGTTTGCGGTCTCGCACCTGTTGCTGACGCCGGGCATGGCTGTCGGCGTCTTCTTCGTAGAGTTGCTGCGCCACGGGGGCCGGGCCGCGCTGCATCGACAGGCCGCGGATGGTCAGCAGCCATTCATGCTCACCGATGCGGATCGCCAGCCGGTCGCCGGGCCTGACCTCGCGCGCCGGTTTCACGCGCTGGCCGTCAAGCTTCACCCGCCCGTTCTCGATGGCGGCGAGCGCCAGGCTGCGCGTCTTGAAAAAACGCGCAGCCCAGAGCCATTTGTCGATGCGCATGGTGGCCAGTTCAGATGGCATCGAGCACCCCCGCGAACACGTCCGGCCGGGACAGTGCCTGCACGAACCAGTCGAGCGCGCGTCCGGATTCGCCGCTGCGCCAGGCCAGGTGAAACGTCTGGCTCGGATTGCCGTCGGCCAATGCACAGCGCACCAGTCGGCCGGCCGCAATCTCAGGCTCCGCCAGCCAGCGCGGCAGCGCACCCACGCCCAGCCCGGCCTGCTGCGCCGCAAGCTTGGCGGGCAGATCATCTACCGTCAGGCGGGGCTGCTGGCGCAACCAGTCGGCACTGCGCAGCGGCAGGTTGCGCGCCGTGTCGGCGATGACCACCGCGCGATGTGTCGCCAGATCGGCCGCTGTCAGCGGACGCTTCAAGCGGGCCAGCGCGTGGCCGGGTGCCACGCAGAAGACAAACGCCAGCGACCCCAGCGGCCGCGTTTTCAGCCCCGCCCCCGGCGGGGCCTCGCCGCCGGCAATGGCCAGATCGGCACAGCCCGAAGCCAGCGCATCCCATGTACCCGCAAGCACTTCCTGCCGCATCCGCACGGCCACGTCCTGCCCCAGCGCGTAGAACGCATCGAGCACCGGCAGCAGCGGTGCAACGGGCAGCACACCTTCCAGCGCCAGCGCAAAATTGGGGGCCCAACCGCCCGCTGCCTGTCGTGCACGATTTTCCAGCGCCTGCGCCGCACCGAGCAGGGTCCGGCCTTCGTCGAGCAGGAGCTTGCCCGCCGGGGTGAAGCGGGCGCGGTGGCCGGACCGGTCGAACAGCAGTACATCGAGTTCGGCCTCGATCTGCTGCACCGCATAGGTCAGCGACGAAGGCGCGCGCTCCAGTTCCTCGGCCGCGCGGGCGAAGGACCCCCGCCGGTCGATGGCATCAAGGATGGCCAGGGCGTCAAGCGTCAAAGGCATGTCTGGCCCGATGGAAGCCGCATGTTCGAATAATTTGAACGAGTTGATCGAATTGTGCCGGTTTTACCGGCGTGAAGCCAGGCCTATAGTCCACTCACCCCATGAACAAACCAGGAGAGACATCATGCTGACCGTCCGCAAATCCCACGAGCGTGGCCACGCCAACCATGGCTGGCTGGACAGCTATCACACCTTTTCGTTCGCCGGCTATCGCGATCCGGCCTGGATGGGCTTTGGCCCGCTGCGCGTGATCAACGACGACCGCATTGCACCCGGCGCGGGCTTTCCCACGCACAGCCACAACGACATGGAAATCGTCACCTGGGTGCTGGAAGGCACCCTGGAACACAAGGATTCACTCGGCAACGGCGGACTGATCCGGCCCGGCGAAGCGCAGCGCATGCGCGCCGGCCACGGCATCGCGCACAGCGAATACAACGCCTCGCAGAACGAGCCCGTGCACCTGTTGCAGATCTGGATCGAACCCGACGCCTACGGCCTCGAACCCGGCTACGAACAGCTTGCGTTCGCGCCGGAGAGCCTGGCGGGCCAGCTGCGGCTGATCGCATCGAACGATGGCCGGGAAGGCTCGGTGACGATCCACCAGGACGCCGCCATGCGCGCCGGCCGCCTGCAACCGGGTGACAAAGTCACGCTCACGCTCGCCCCGGGTCGGCGTGCATGGCTGCATATCGCCACGGGACGGGTTAAAGTTCGGGGTTTGCCGCTGGAAGCCGGCGATGCCGTCGCCATCCGTCACGAAACCGAGGTCGAGATCGAAGCGATCGAAGCCAGCGAAGTGGTGAGCTTCGACCTTGCCTGAGCCCGATCAACCCACCGCACACAACAGGAGTTTTTTACCATGCCCAGAATTCTCGCCTTTGCCGGCAGCGCCCGCGCCGATTCCTGGAACCGCAAGCTGATCCGCACGGCAGCCGACGCCGCGCGTGCGGCCGGGGCCGACGTCACGCTCATCGAACTGACCGACTACCCCCTGCCGCTGATGGACGAAGACCTCGAAGCGCGCGAAGGCCTGCCCGCCAACGCCCAGCGCCTGAAAGCCCTGTTCAAGTCACACGACGCCCTCCTGATCGCCAGCCCGGAATACAACAGCTCGATTCCGCCGCTGCTCAAGAACACCATCGACTGGGTATCGCGCGAATGGCAGGGCGAATCGGGCCTCGTGCCCTACCAGAACAAGGTGGCCGCCATCATGGGGGCTTCACCCGGCAGCCTGGGCGGCATGCGCATGCTGCCGCACCTGCGACAGGTGCTCAACGCGCTTGGCGTCCACACCCTGCCCGGCCAGTTTTCCCTGGCCAACGCCGACGAAGCCTTCGATCCTGAAAACGGCGCGCTGAAATCACCCGGCCGCCTGCACAGCCTGCTCGACGACCTGGTGCGCACCACGCGCGCGCTGCGCGCCTGAACGCGCCGAAAAAAATGTGGCGCGCCTGAATACGGCGTCAGACCACGATGCCGGCGTATCCCGCCAGCATCGCCAGGCACAGCAGCGTCAGCGCAAAACCAAACGCACTACCGGCCTGATAGCAGCGCTGGTTGCTTGAAAACTCCACGGGGAAAGGGCATTGGCGGGTCATGACGGTCTCCTGCAGGAAAGTGAAGTCCCGGCAGAACCCTGAACCACCAGAGCGAATCGGCAGCCCCGCTGTCTCAAACGAGACCGGTGGCTTTGCGTCCCCGCTTCGCAGCGGGTTTGCCTTTGTCGGGATATCCTCAATAGCGTCGGAAATTCGACGGACTTGAGCACTCCACTTTGCTTGCCGACGAACGGCGGGTGCCCCATGTAAAACGCCGCTTCCCTCACGAGAAGCGGCGTTTTCACTCAGGCGTTCCAGGTGGCTTCGACTGCTGCACGCCCGGGAGCCGGGCCTGGGCTACCGCCCCGCCACCGCCTCAAACCTTTTGTTTCAGTTGATCCAGAATGGCGGGGTTCTCCAGCGTGGACACGTCCTGCGTGATTTCCTCGCCCTTGGCCAGTGCGCGCAGCAGGCGGCGCATGATCTTGCCGGAGCGGGTCTTGGGCAGGTTGTCGCCGAAGCGGATTTCGTCCGGCTTGGCGATGGGGCCGATTTCCTTGCCTACCCAGTCGCGCAGGTCGGCAACGATCTTTTTCGCGGCATCGCCGCTGGCACGCGCACCTTTGAGCACGACGAAGGCGACGACGGATTCGCCCTTGATGTCGTGCGGCTTGCCGACAACGGCGGCTTCGGCGACGAGTGGGTTGGCAACCAGCGCGGATTCGATTTCCATGGTGCCGAGGCGATGGCCGGACACGTTCAGCACGTCGTCGATGCGGCCCATGATCCAGTAGTAGCCGTCGGCGTCCTGGTGGGTAGAGTCGCCGGCAAGGTACATCCGGCCGCCGAGCTCGGGCGGGAAATAGGTTTTGATGAAGCGGTCGGGGTCGCCCCAGAGCGTGCGCAGCTGGCTGGGGAAAGGCCGCTTGATGACCAGGAAGCCGCCCTGCTGTGCGGCCACGTCGTGGCCGGCTTCGTCGACGACGCCCACCTGGATGCCTGGCAGGGGCAGCGTGCACGAGCCGGGTTTGGTGGCCACTGCGCCCGGCAGCGGGGCGATCATGTTGGAGCCGGTTTCGGTCTGCCACCAGGTGTCCACGATCGGGCAGCGACCGCCGCCGATGACCTCGTGGTACCACATCCAGGCTTCGGGGTTGATGGGCTCACCAACGGTGCCCAGGAGACGCAGCGACGACAGGTCGTGCTGCTTCGGCAGGTCCGACCCCAGCTTGATCAGGCTGCGAATCGCGGTGGGTGCGGTATAGAAGGTGGTGACCTTGTGTCTGGCGATCATTTCCCAGAAGCGGCCGGCGTGCGGCCAGGTGGGCACGCCTTCGAAGATGACTTCGGTCATGCCGAGCGCGAGCGGGCCATAGGCCACGTAAGTGTGGCCGGTGATCCAGCCCACGTCGGCGGTACACCAGTACACGTCGCTGTCCGGCTTGGCGTCGAACACCCACTGCATGGACAGGATCGCGCCCAGCAGGTAGCCGCCAGTGGAATGCTGCACGCCCTTGGGTTTGCCGGTGGAACCGGAGGTATACAGAATGAAAAGCGGGTGCTCGGCCGACACCCAGGTCGGTTCGCAGGTGTCGGCCTGCGTCTGGGTGAGTTCGTGCCACCAGAGATCGCGCGACGACCAGTTCACCGCGCCGCCGGAACGACGGTACACCACCACGCGTTCAACGCAGGAACAGTCGCCCATCGCCAGCGCCTCGTCCACCGCCTTCTTCAGCGGCACGGCCTTGCCACCGCGCAGGCTTTCGTCGGCGGTGATGATGAGTTTGGCTTGCGCATCCTCGATGCGCTCGAACAGGCTCTTGGCGGAAAAACCGCCAAACACCACGGAATGAATCGCGCCGATGCGCGCACAGGCCTGCATCGCCACCACCGCCTCGACGCCCATGGGCATGTAGACGATGACGCGATCGCCGGCCACCACGCCCAGCGATTTCAGGCCGTTGGCAAACTGGCAGACACGGGCATGGAGCTGTTTGTAGGTGATGTTCGACACGCTGCCGTCATCGGCTTCGAAGATGAGCGCGGTCTTGTCACCGCGCGTGGCCAGATGGCGGTCGAGGCAGTTGTACGACACGTTCAGCGTGCCGTCTTCGAACCACTTGTAGAAAGGCGCGTTGGATTCATCGAGCGTGCGCGTGAACGGGGTTTTCCAGCTGATGTGCTGTTTCGCCAGCCCGGCCCAATACCCGGGGTAATCGGCTTCGGCCTGCTTGCACAGGGCGCGGTAGGCGTCCATGCCCGACACATTGGCGTCGCGCACAAACGCGTCGGCGGGCGGAAAAACACGGGTTTCGGTCAGAATCGACTCGATGGCGGCCATGGGCTGTCTCCACTGATAATTGTCGTAACAGTCCGAAATTCTAATCCAGCCATGACCGTTCCCGCACTCGACCGTCTCGTCCGCTGTTCCCGCTTTGGTGCCCGCCTGCTCGCTGCCCGCCCGACGCTGGCCGAACTCGACCTGAGCCACCCTTACCATCGCGCGGCCATGGAAGATTTTCTGGCCGAACCGCCGTGCACCGACGAGGATGCGCTGCATCGCCGGCTGCGCCAGTTGCGGCAACAGGTCTGGCTGGTGGTCACGGCCCGCGACCTGGCGGGCGACGCCGACCTGGCGGAAGTGACCACGGCCTACACCGAGCTGGCCGAGGTCTGCATTGCCGCCGCACTCGATTTTCATCACGCCGCACTCGTTGCCCGCCATGGCGAACCGCGCGACGCTGCCGGGCAGGCACAGCAGCTGGTGGTCGTCGGCATGGGCAAGCTGGGGGGCGGCGAACTCAACGTCTCGTCCGATATCGACCTCATCTACCTCTACGCCGAGGAAGGCGACACCGACGGTGCCAAATCCATTTCCAACCATGAATTCTTCGTCAAGCTTGGCCGCAAGCTGGCCGGTGCGCTGTCGGAAAACACGGCCGACGGCTACGTGTTCCGCGTCGATCTGCGGCTGCGGCCCTGGGGCGATTCCGGGCCGATGGCGATGGGCTTTGCGATGCTGGAAGACTATCTCGTCGCACATGGCCGGCCCTGGGAACGCTACGCCTGGATCAAGGCGCGACCGCTCACCGGCGGCCAGGATGCCGCACTGGCCGGGATCGTGCGGCCGTTCGTGTTCCGCAAGTATCTCGACTTTGAAGCCTTTGCCGCGATCCGTGACCTGCACGTGCAGATCCGCCGCGAGGTCGCGCGCCGCGACATGGCGCACAACGTCAAGCTCGGCCCCGGCGGCATTCGCGAAATCGAATTCACCGCGCAGGTGTTCCAATTGATCCGCGGCGGGCAGATCGCCGCACTGCGCCAGCGTCCCACGCTCGTGGTGCTGGCCGAACTCGCCGCCAGCGGCCTGATGACCGCCGAGGCGCAGCGCGAACTCGCCGATGCCTACGATTTTCTGCGCCGGCTGGAACACCGCATCCAGTACCTGGACGACGCGCAGACCCAACTGCTGCCGGAGGATGAGGCTTCGCGGGCGATGCTCGCCGAAGCGATGGGCCACACCGATTTTGCTGCGCTGCTGGGCGCACTCGACCAGCATCGGCACAAGGTCACGCGGCATTTCGAGCAGGTGTTCGCCGCACCACAGGCCGACCAGACCAGCCACCCGCTCGCCGCCGTGTGCTGCGGCACCGCCGGCCCCGAGGCCGCGCAGGCCCTGCTGGAAAACGCCGGCTACCGTGAACCGGCACGGGTGCTGGCCACGCTCGATGGATTGCGCCAGCACGCGGCGCGCCTGCCCGAATCGACCCAGTTGCGGCTCAATGCCCTGTTGCCGCCGGCGCTGGAAATCGTCGGCGCACTCGGCGAACCCGAAACCACGCTCGATCGCCTGGCTGCCCTGATCCAGTCCATCGCCCGCCGCGCCACCTATCTGGCATTGCTCGCCGAATACCCTGCCGCGCTGCGGCAACTGGCCCGGCTGCTGGCAGCCAGCCCCTGGGCCGCGCAGATGATCACGCTGCAGCCGCAGCTGCTGGACGAGTTGATCGCCCCGCAACACCTGATGAGTGCGCCTGACTGGGCGCAGCTGGCCGCGCAACTCAAGGCCGAGCTCGACGCCGCCCCCGGCGACACCGAGGCGCAGATGGACATCATGCGCCGCTTCAAGCAGGTGCAGACCCTGCGCCTGCTGGCACAGGACGTGGCTGGCCGGCTCACGCTGGAAGCGCTGTCCGATCATCTGTCGTACCTGGCCGACACGCTGCTCTCCGAAACGCTGGCGCGCTGCTGGGCCCATCTGAAAACCCGCCACCGCGACACCCCGCGCTTTGCTGTCATCGGCTACGGCAAGCTCGGCGGCAAGGAGCTGGGCTACGCCTCCGACCTGGACCTGGTGTTCCTGTTCGACGACGACGACGAACGCGCGCAGGAAATCTACGCGAGGCTCGCCCAGCGCATCAACACCTGGCTGGGCACCACCACGGCCACCGGCGTGCTCTACGAATCCGACCTGCGGCTGCGCCCGGATGGTGCGTCGGGCCTGCTGGTGAGTTCGACCGAGGCTTTCCGCAACTACCAGATGGCGCACGCCTGGACCTGGGAACACCAGGCGATCACGCGCGCGCGTTTCGTCTGCGGCGACGCGGCCATCGGCCAGACTTTCGAGACCCTCCGCCGCGACATCCTCTGCCTGCCGCGCGACGCGACCCGGCTGCGCGACGAGGTGCTCACCATGCGCCAGAAAATGCACGACGGCCATCCCAACGCCACGGAACTGTTCGATCTCAAGCACGACAGCGGCGGCATCGTCGATGTGGAGTTCTGCGTGCAGTACCTCATCCTGCGCGATTGCAGCCAGCACCCTGAACTCGCCGACAACGTCGGCAACATTGCGCTGTTGCTGCGCGCGGGCGCGGCAGGCCTGATCCCGGCCGACAGGGCGGCTGCCGCCGCTGACGCCTACCGCGAACTGCGCCGCCGGCAGCATGTCATCAAACTCGCGGGCGCAGCACACGCACGGGTACCGGCTGACGATCTGTATCCTGTGCGTGCTGCCGTGCGGGCACTCTGGACGGCAACGATGACGGAGTCAGTCTGACTCAGCGCCTCCGGCAGGTACGGCGGCGTTGCCAGGCACGCACGATGCGCACGCGCCAGGCCCAGTGGATGGCAAAGTAAATCACCACTGACAGACTGACCGCCAGCGTGAACAACCCCAGCGCCAGCGGCGCGCCCACCGACCCCAGACGATCCAGCCACAACGCCAACCCGGTTGCGGTTTCAGCAGCGGCGTTGGCCAGTTCGATTTCGCCACGCTGCGTCGCACGCATCCCCAGCATCCATGCACCGAGGTGATAAGCCGCGTAATACACCGGCGCAAAGGTAAACGGATTGGTGATCAGGGTACTGCCCACCGCTGCCGCCATGTTCGCGCGCAGTAACAGGGCCGCAAGCGCTGCACAGAAAATCTGGGCCACCGGAATCAGCAGGCCGAAAAACACCCCGATCGCAATCCCCATTGCAATGCCTCGCCGGTTGACGTGCCACAAGCGCGGATGATGCAGGCGCGGCCCCAGCCAGCGCAGCGCACGATGTTCCCGAAGCGTGCGCGGGTCGGGCATGAAACGGCGAAAATGATCAAACATGACTCACGGTACTCGGGCTGGACCTGCCGGTAGGCGGACGAAACCACCAAAACTTGAGCTGCC
The DNA here is from genome assembly GCA_041639515.1 of Hydrogenophilales bacterium. Classification (GTDB taxonomy): domain Bacteria; phylum Pseudomonadota; class Gammaproteobacteria; order Burkholderiales; family Thiobacillaceae; genus Thiobacillus. Next base: position 25,228 of record JBEQCD010000031.1, read on the forward strand.
GGTCCGCCAGGACATGGGCCCACCCTACCCCATCCGCCTCCTTACCCTCAAGAAGGCACGACAGCCGGCGCATCCGACCCGCCCACTGCCCGCACCGGCTGCTACGATGCATTCAACAAGAACGAGGAGAGACCCATGACTGCCCGCCTGCCACTCGCCGTTGTCAGCCTGCTCGCAAGCTTTGCCATCGAAGCCGCCCAACCAAAAATCGCCACCCCCCACGGCACCTACTACGGTGCGCAGGCCACCCACTATCCGGACTGGTTCAAGGAAAGTTTCCTCGACTTGCGGGCTGACATTCGCGAGGCCCAGCAGACGGGCAAGCGTGTGATGCTGATGTTCACCCAGGACAACTGCCCCTACTGTGCGGCGCTGGTGGAACGTAACCTGTCGCAGCGCCAGATCGAGGCCACGCTCAGGGAAAAATTCGACGTCATTGCGGTGAACCTGTGGGGGGATCGCGAAGTCGTCGGGCTCGACGGCAAGACCTACACCGAAAAAACCTACGGCGCGGCGCTCAAAATCCAGTTCACACCCTCGCTGCTGTTCTTCGACGAATCCGGCGAGACGGTATTGCGGCTGAACGGTTACGTACCGCCGGCCCGCTTTCAGGCTGCGCTCGACTGGGTGGGGGGCCGTTTCGAAAAGCAGGTGTCCTTCCGCGACTTTGTCGCCGCGCGCGAGACGCCGGCCACGGGCGGTGGCCTCGACCGGCATGCCTACCTTGATCCGGCGCTGCGTGATCTGCGGCGCAGCGGCCCCTCCGCCAGGCCACTGGCCGTGTTCTTCGAGCAGAAGGACTGCCCCGATTGCAGCGTGCTGCACCGCCGGGTGATGACCGACCCCGAAGCGCGCCGCGCGATTGGCAAGCTGGATGCGGTACAGCTCGACCTTTGGAGCCGTGAGCCGGTCATCACGCCCGGCGGGGAGCGCCTCACGGTCCGCGAGTGGGCCCGCCAGCTCGGCGTGAACTATGCGCCGGGGATTGTGCTGTTCGATGCAGCCGGGCAGGAAATCATCCGCTGGGAATCAGCCTTCCGCGTGTTTCACACCCAGGGCATGTTCGATTACGTGAGCACGGGTGCGTATCGCAAGGAACCGAGCTTCCAGCGTTACCTGGCCGGGGAAACCGAGCGCATCCGCGAAGCCGGCCGCGACGTGAACATCTGGCGCTACGCTGACGAGCCAGTGGCGACGCGCTAGCGCGGGCTTCCCGAGCCGCCCGCATGCTGCGATCATGCAGACTTGACTGATCGACGAGCCCTCCGACCTTGACGCCTCCCGCCGCCAGCGAAGCCCTCCGCCAGTTCCGCGTGATTTTCGGCGCGGTGCGCCAGCATTACCAGGACGTTGAAAAAGCCTGCGGGATCAGCGGTGCCCAGATATGGGCCCTGTCCGCGCTGCGCGATGCGCCCGGCATGAAAGTATCGGAACTGGCCCAGGCGCTCTCCATCCATGCCTCCACGGCCAGCAACCTGCTCGACAAGATCGAAAAGGCCGGGCTCATCCGGCGGGAACGCAGCAGCACGGACCAGCGCGTGGTCCGCCTCCACCTCACCGAAGCGGGGATGCAACGGGTGAAGGATGCGCCCCGCCCGCTGACCGGCATCCTCATCCATGCCCTGTCCAGCCTGCCGGAAACCACACTGGTCCGCCTGAACGACGATCTGCGACAGCTCATCGCGCAGATGGATACTGCCGACGTGCGCGACGCGCAGAAGCCGCTTACGGATATCTAAGAACCCTGTTCGACTGCGGATCGGTCAGGCAACGGCCTGCGCCACCGCCAGGGGCAGCGGCGGCGCTTCACCCGATTTGGGCTGGCCGGCGTAGACAGTGAGATGCGGATAGGGAATTTCGATACCGGCCGCGTCAAAGGCTTTCTTCAGCCGGTACAGATACGCCCGGCGCACGCCCCACTGTTCCAGCGGCTTCACCCTGAAGCGGCACCGCACCACCACGGCGGAATCACCCCACTGATCAACGCCCGCAATATCCAGGTCGTCCTCGATGCGTGACGCATAGTCCGGGTCGGCGCGCAGTTCGCGACCCACCTGGCGCATCACGGCAAAGACTTCGTCCACATCCTCACGGTAGGCCACGCCCACATCGATCACGGCATGGGCAAATCCCCGGCTGCGGTTGGTCACGGTGTCGATCACGCCGTTGGGAATGGTGTGCACACTGCCTTCGTAATCACGCAGCAGGGTGTAACGCAGTGTCATTTCTTCGACCAGCCCGCTCTTGCCGGCGATCTCCACCACGTCGCCCTGCCGTATCTGGTTTTCCAGCAGCAGGAACAGGCCCGTGAAATAGTCCTTGACCAGGCTTTGCGCGCCAAAGCCGACGGCGATGCCCAACACCCCTGCCGCCGCCAGAATGGGGGCGATGGAAATACCGAGCTCGGCCAGCACCAGCATCGTGGCGACCAGCAGGATCACCACGGTGAGGATGTAACGTGCAACCTGTTCCAGTGTGGCCAGCCGCTTCTCTCGCTCGGTATCCACCTCACCGTCGATCATGCGGTTGCGTAGGCGCTTGAGCCCATGCTTGACCAGCCGCCGGGCCAGCCAGGCCAGCGTCAGGATGATGACGATATGCAGAAGGGTACTGGCAGGGCCTTGCCAACCCGCCAGGGCAGCGAGCAGTGAATTCAGGTTTTCCATTCCATTGACTCCGGTTCGGTTCAGCGTGCGGCCACGGGGTGCCGTGCCCAGGCCTCGACAAAGGGACGATAGAAACCGGCATCGTCAGGCACTGCGCCGCGCACACCACACAGGGCGCGCGCAAAGGCATCGGCCCGGACCAGGCTTTCTGTCAGGGGCCAGTGGCGCAACATGCCGAGGATGCACACTGCCGCAAAGCCATCGCTCGCCCCCACCTTGTCGACCCAGCGTGTCACCGTGCCGCCGGCGGCAGCGTGATGCTGGCCATCTGCATCCAGCGACCATGCACCGGCCTCGCCGCAGGTGACGATGATGCGCGAGAGCGAAAAGCCCAGCAGCAGGCGGCCAGCCCGGGCCTCGGGCCCGCTTGCATCAAGACCGAACCAATCCGCCACGCGATGCAGTTCGGCC
>JBEQCD010000032.1:0-27087 GCA_041639515.1 Hydrogenophilales bacterium
CGACCCCCTGACCGGTGCCAGCAATCGTCGCCACTTTCTCCAGATGGCCCAGCTGGAGGTCGACCGTGCCCTGAGGCTCGGGCTGCCCATGGCCGCAATCATGCTGGACCTCGATCATTTCAAGCGGATCAACGATGCCCACGTCCACGAGGCATGTGACTGTGTGCTGCAGACGTTCGCACAGGCAGTGCGCCAGACCCTGCGTTCCAGCGATATCTTCGCCCGCCTGGGCGGCGAGGAGTTCCTGCTTCTCCTGCCGGGGCAGGATCAGAACGCTGCGGGCGTGCTGGCCGAACGCATCCGCAGCCTGACCGCATCACTGGAGTTCAGGCAATGTGCCGAACGCATCACGGTCAGCATCGGGATCGCCACACTGGGTGCGGAAGAGGCGAACAACCTGACCGGCCTCATGCGGCAGGCGGACCAGGCCTTGTATCAGGCCAAACATGCGGGACGCAACCAGGTCGTTTTCGCGGGCCGCGAACCGCAAGCAGGCTGATGCCGTGTCCGTAACGGCGGGCTCACCTCAGTCGCATCCCTCCTTGCACTCGTGTTTGGGGCAGCCCTCCGGCCGCTGCGCGGATTAGATAACCGAGTCGGGATGGCGCTCTGGCTCGCCCCAAGCAATTCCCAAGAATGCCCAACGTAAAGTGCCGCTATCAGTATTCTGAAAGCGGCCAGACATGCGTTCCCGATCAACTAAAACTCGCTTGACCCTTGCGTGGACAGGTATCGCGATCGTGTCCGGTTCTGTACTCACAGGGTGCGCGGCTGACCCGGGAGCAGGGGGTGGCATGTTGTTCAGCAATGCTGCCCAAGCCTATATCTATACGCCCGAAGAACAGGCCAACATGACCACGGCTGGCACCCTTCCAACCATGGTGACGCCGTCGGAGTTGAGGGCGTATTTTTCAGACAAGACGCCCAAACCGACCGGAGAGGTCAACTACTGCGATGCGGGTCTGTCCTCGCTGGTGCAGGCAAGAAGGAACCAGGCTCTTGCAGCCATCGATGAAGCGTGCGGTGGAAAGGATCAGTATTCGATCCGCCATGAGGGTCTGGGCAATGTGAAGGCGCGCTATGTCGGCAACATTCAGCTGACGCCAAGCTGCAGTCGCAGCAAGGTCATCATCTTCCGCTGCACGGGCCGGCAGCCAAAGCCGGACCTGCGGAAATAAGCACATGCAGCGCCTGCTTGCCATGCTGGCTTGCATTGCCTTGTCCGCGTGTGCGAGCACGGACAACCTCCAGCTCAGCAATGGCGGTGGAAAAAGCTTTTCAGTCAGCGGGCGAAGCTATGCGCAGGTATGGCAGGCCGCAACCCTGGCCATGAGCAATGACATGATCATCGTCGAAAGCCATCGACCTTCCGGCGTGATCAAGTCCCGCGTCGTCAATGGCACACCTGGGAAAGTGGTGGGCTTTTTCATCCAACCGACAGATGCATCCGCTCCTCGCTACACGGTCACGATTGTGAGCAGGAAACCCTTGCAGACCCAGTTCGTGGATCGCGACTGGGAGCCATCGGTGGTGGAGGATTTCAAACAGGCGTTAGACGGTAAACGAAATGTCGAATGAATATCACAGCCAGGAGAAATCCATGAGATCACAAGTCTTGCCGTGGCTGCTGGTTGCTGCCCTGGCCTCGGGTACGGCTCACGCAGCGCTACATGACCGTGGGGGCGGTCTGATCTATGACGACGTGCTGGATGTGACCTGGCTACAGGACGCCAACCATGCCAAAACCAGCGGCCAGGACGCAGACGGCAAGATGAGCTGGATCAATGCGATGGCCTGGGTGGACAACCTGACCTATTTCGACAGCGTACGCGGCGTGACGTACAGCGACTGGCGTCTGCCGGAAACCTTCGACCTCGGCGTTGCGGGCTGTGACTACGCCTACAGCGGCACGGACTGCGGGTACAACCTTTCGGTGGCGAGTTCCGAACTTGCGCACCTTTACTACGTTGATTTTGACAATCGTGCATTCGTCGACAGTCGTGGTTTGCAACAGCCGGGCTATGGGCTGGTCGATGATCCACTCAATCCTGCCGATGAAAGCCTGTTTCGGAACATCCAGTCCTTCAGCTACTGGTCAGGCACCTCCTATCAAGGTACGGGTGGCGCGCCTGAGACCCATGCCTGGCATTTCTCCACCAGTGTGGGCAGCCAGAACTACATCAGCAAGGGCACGCAGTATTACGTCTGGGCTGTACGTGATGGTGACGTGGCTGCGGTTCCCGAGGCCGAAACCCATGCCCTGTTTCTTGCCGGCCTCGGGTTGATCGGGTTTGCCGTGCGCAGGCGCATGAATGCGGGTAGTTGCCTGATCCCGCACGGAAAGTGATTTGCCATCGAAGACCAACACATCAGTTAAAGGAAACAAGATGAATATCAAAATGTATGCACTCCCCCTGAGCCTGCTTGCCGTGATGGCCCAGCCTGCCGCAGCGGGCCAGGTGGTGGTGGGGTTTGAAGACATATCGGCCGACTGGGAACTGGTCAGCGGCTATGGCGGCATGTCGGGCTGGGAGAATTTTGGTCAGTTGTCCACAGGGGACAGCCAGGCGCTGGGAAACAATCTGGTTCATGCGCGAGAGGGTTCGCTGTATTTCGACGCCGCGCCAGTCGTGTTTGAGGGCCTGTACATCAATTACTGGGTGTCCAACGGCATCGTGAGCCCGTTCAGCCTGCTGTATCAGGGTGTGGTCGTTCACAGTGTCCTCATCGACAGTGAGGCACAACCGTTTGATTCGATGTACTGGCTGGCCTCGGGCTATTCAGGTCAGATCGATGAAATCCGCTTCAACTTCGCGTCGACGGATGGCTTCATCATCGACAATCTGACCTACACCACATTGACGCCGGTGCCCGAGCCGGCAACGTATGCGCAGTTTGCGGCGGGGCTGGGGCTTCTGGGCGGACTGGCCTGGCGGCGTGCCGCTGCACAGCGGGTTGGCAAGGTGTGATCAAGTGGCGCGGCACGCTGTATCGGCCTTGCTGGCATGCCTGCTGGCCGGATGCACGGCAGCAGGCGTCCGGCAGGGGATATACGACGGGCTGGTGTGGCAACATTGTCTGGAGCGGCCCGGCCAGCAGGGTTGCGGGGGTGCGCGCGAAACTTACGATGCCTATGTGCAGGCGCGCGCGCAGTTGCTCGAACGTCACAATGCCAAGGGCTGTACCAATTGACAGACAGGGGAACGGACGGATGAATGGCCTGCTGCGAAGCGTGGTACTGGGCGCGCTGTTGCTCTCGGGCTGCGCGGGCCTCCCCGATGCGCGCACGCAGCATCTGGGAGGGCAGCGTGTGCAGTATGCGCTGGCCGGCCAGGGTACGCCTGTCGTCGTGTTCGAGAACGGGCTGGGCGGGACGATGGACTGGTGGGCCCGGGTGTTGCCCGAAATCGCAAAAGAGACCACCGCCTTCGCCTACAACCGCCCCGGATACGGTGAGAGTGCGCCGGCTGCCTCGTCGCGTGACGGGTTGCATGTGGTGGCGGAGTTGCGTGCCGCGCTGCACGATCTGGGTCTGCCTCCGCCCTATGTGCTGGTTGGGCACTCGCTTGGCGGACTGTACATGCAACTCTACGCGCGGCGTCATCCGGACGAAGTGGCGGCGCTCGTCCTGGTCGATTCCACCCACCCCGAGCAGATGAAGGGTGCCGGCGCACGGGAGAACTGGCCGCTCTGGCTGCGTGCCACGATGGGCGTAGCCACCCACGCAGCGGCCAAGGCTGAACTTGACCAGATCAATGCCACGGGTCAGGCAGTGCTCGACTTGCCGCCACCGACCGGCATGCCTGTATTCGTTCTGAGCGCAGAACGGCCCCTGCGCGAGACCTCTGCGCTGGCCGTGGACGCCAACGAAAAGCGCCGCGACATCATCCGCCTGTATCCGGGCGCGACCCAGATCTGGGTCGACAGCGGCCATGCGATTCCGCTGGAAAAGCCGGAGGCGGTGGTCGCGGCGCTACGCGATGCCGTCAAGGCGAGCCGCCCGGCTGCGGCAGGCACAAGGTAAGCCGGCATGCATCTGCTGCTCGTTGAAGACGACATCGATCTGGGCGCGGCGTTGCAGCGTTCACTGAACGCGCAGGGTTACGCCTGTACCTGGGTGCGCTGCCTCAAGGATGCCCGTGCGCATACGGGCGCGCAGATGGCGGATTTTGATTGTGTGGTGCTGGACCTGGGATTGCCGGATGGTCAGGGGCTGGACCTGCTCCGCGACTGGCGCGGCAACCAGCGGAATTTTCCGGTGATCGTGCTGACTGCGCGTGACGCTGTGGCCTCGCGTATCGATGGCCTGGACGCCGGTGCGGATGACTATGTCATCAAACCCGTGGCGACCGACGAGCTGGCTTCGCGCATCCGGGCCGTGACCCGGCGTGCGGCGGGGCAGGCGTCATCGATCTGGGAATTCGGCAAGCTCAGGATCCATGTCGGCCGGCGGGAAATCACGCTGGACGGCGCGCCGGTTGCCCTGTCACCGCGCGAATTCCAGATCGTCCAGGAGCTGGCCCGCAACGCCGGCGAGGTAGTGCCCAAACACCGCATGGTCAGCATGCTGCAACCTTACGGCGAACCACTCGAATTCAGCACGCTCGACTGGCATATCCATAACCTGCGCCGCAAGCTCGGGAACGGCATCATCCAGACCGTGCGGGGCGTCGGATATTGTCTCGCAGAATGAAAACACCGCCCTCCCTGTCGACTGTGCTTGTGGTGACCGTGGTTGTCGCCAGCGCACTGGTCTGGGCAGCGATCTATGGTATTGGCATCGCACTGATGTACTGGCCGGCTTCGGGGGGATTCGACCGGCAACTGCATGTGTTTGCCGAGGGCTTGGCCAAAGTTGCCGGGGAGGATATGACGCCGGAGCAACTGACGCAGGCCTTGTACGGCGTGAATCTCGTTGTGCCCGAGTTTGCGGGCGATACGGAACATAAAAACGCAGCAGGATTCAACTTGTGGGATGCAGGGGGCCACTGGGTGGCGGGCAGCCCGAATGTGCCGCGTGTGAAACCGGCCGACTCCGATGCCACCGGATTTCATGATGCAGTGCTGGCTGGAGAGACCTATCGCGTCTACACGCGCTGGACAGACAACCGTAAATTCCGGATCGATGTGATGCAGACCGGGCAGGGCCGCCGTGCTGACTTCAACAGCGTGATGCTGAGTCCGGCCAGTGTCGTTGCTCCGTTGCTGGTGGGCTTGCCACTGCTTTTGCTGCCCGTGCTTTTCGTGGTGCGCTGTGGCCTCAAGCCCATGCGGAAACTCTCGGACGAGCTGGCGGCGCGCAAGCCCGACGATCTGACTCCCGTCCGCATGGATGAACTCGTGGCGGAATTGCAGCCCGTGGTCACGGAGGTCAACGGCACCTTGCACAAGCTGGATGATCTGTTGCGCCGTGAACGCAATTTTCTGGCCGATGCGGCACACGAGTTGCGTACGCCGCTGGCAGTGATCAGTGCACAGGTTGATGATGTCCTGCACGCGGACACGCCGGAAGCGCGAGCCGAAGCGGAGCGCGGATTGCAGGCCGGACTCGGCCGGGCCAACCGGCTGGTCGGCCAGTTGCTGACGCTGGCTCGCTTTGAGGCAAAGGCTGACAAAGGGGAGCCCGCCGACGTCGCCGATGTGGTGCGCGAGGTTCTGGCGGCCTATGCACGGGAGGCTCGGGAAAAGTCCATCCAGCTTGCCTATCGTGGTCCGGATCAGATCCCGGTCGGATGTGCGCACCACACGCTGGAAACCGCACTGGGCAACCTGATTGGTAACGCCATTCGCTATGGCCGGCCAGGCGGGCAGGTGATCGTGCGGGTGGATCTTGAGGCCTCGCTGGCATTTGTCCTGTCGGTGTGTGATGACGGTCCGGGCATTGCCCCGGAAGAGCGGGCGCGCATGTTTGATCGCTTCTGGCGGGGCAGCCAGAGCGGTGCATCGGGTTCCGGCCTGGGGCTGGCCATCGTGGCGGCGGCCATACGTCAGCACAATGCACGCATCCAGGTGGAAGATGGGATCGATGGCCGGGGGCTGTGCGTAAAAATCAGCGTGCCGGGGCCGGATGGGTCGTATGCCGCAGGTTGAAACCATGCTGGCTGCCGTGTGTACGGCCTATGGCCCACCGGAAACGCTTGTGCTTGCCCGGTTGCCTGTCCCGCAGCCCCGGAGCGGGCAGGTTCGCATCCGTATCCATGCAGCTACGGCAAGTGCGGCCGACCGGCGCATCCGTGCGATGGACATGCCACCGGGGTTCAGGCTGGCCGGCAGACTGGCGTTTGGCTGGCGTCGCCCAAGACAGCCCGTACTGGGGGGCGATTTCTCGGGCGTGATCGATGCAGTCGGGGAAGGGGTGACGGGATTCCAGCCCGGCGATGAAGTGGTGGGCATGACGGGCATGCGCATGGGCAGCCACGCCCAGTTCTGCTGCCTCCATCCTGAGGGGCGGGTGCTGGCCAAGCCGGCAAACCTGTCCCATGAGGCCGCTGTGGCCGCACTCTTCGGCGGAACGGCCGCCCTGGATTTTCTGCGCCGTGCCGATCTGCAAGAGGGGGAGCGCATCCTGATTGTGGGTGCCTCGGGCGCGGTAGGCTCGGCTGCGGTGCAATGGGCATCGCAGGCCGGTGCACACGTCACGGCTGTGTGCAGCGGGCGCAATGCGGCGTGGGTTGCGCCACTGGGTGCGACACGCCTGATCGACCGTACACGACATACCTGGCCTGATCCGGAAGACGTCTTTGATGTGGTGCTCGACGCCACGGGCACGCTCGATTGGGCACGTGTTCGTCCATGGTTGCAGCCGGAAGGCCGGTTCCTGGCGCTCGCGGGCGGGCTGCTGGATGTCCTGCGGGCACCCTGGGTGGCGGCTACCAGCCGTCAGCGCATCATCGCAGGCCCTGCGCGTGAGCACATCCCGGACATGCAGTTACTCATGCAGGCCACGGCCGACGGCACGTTCACGCCACACATCGATGCGATCTACCCGCTGGGACGCATCCGGGACGCCCATCGTCATGTCGACAGCGGACACAAGCGTGGCAGTGTGATCGTCACGCCCTGACAGCGGCCTCAGTCGCATCCCCCATCGCACTCGCGCTTGGGGCAGCCCTCCGGCCGCTGCGCGGGTTTGAGGGGGCAGCGGTTGATCTCGTCGGCTCCGCGCTGGAAGTAGCAGGTGAGCGCGCTGGAGGCGATGCCCAACCCCCAGAACACGAAGAAGCCGACGGTGTAGGCGGCGATGCGGTGCTCGATCAGGGCTTCGCCGCGATACATGATCTCCAGCGGGTCGAACAGGCTGGTGAACACGATGTCGGCGAGGCCGGCGACGATAAAGGACGGCCACAGGATGTGGATCAGGCGCTGCATCATGGCGGGCTTCTCCGGTGCGGGATGGTCGGGATCATTCTTCCGGGTCGTTCATCTTGCGCTTCATCCACGCCGACAGGAAAAACCCCATGCCGATGATGAACACGATGGTGAACAGGCTCAGGATGCCGATCGGGTGTGTGAACAGCAGGCTCAGGACTACGTCCATGTCAGTCTCCCTGTGAAGGTTGCGGGGTGGGCGAGGCGGCCAGGGTGACGGCCGCGTCGAACGGGGTGTGCAGCACGCCGGCCAGGCGCCAGTTGCCTGTCGGGCTGGCGATCTGGACATGCCATTTGCCGTCGGCCAGCAAGGGCAGAACCGCGCGGTACTGGCCGGCACCGGCGTGATGCAGGGTCAGCGTCTGGTCCATGCCGGGACGGGTGGGGTGGGCCAGGGTGAGCTGAACCTGTTCCGGCCAGGCCGGCAGCTTGCCCGCCAGCGTGAGCGACAGCGCGCCGTCTGCTTCGCGCAGCGTGGCAACCAGCTGCATGGCGCGCGCGGCGTCGTCGCGCGCCAGGGTCTGGTTGATGGCGAGGCCGGCCTTGTAGTAATCGCCGACGACGAGGCCATCGCTGTTCGTCGCCGCGATCCACACCGTGGCGAGGCCGGCGACGACGGCGGTGGCGGGCAGGCTGGCCAGGAACCAGGGCCAGGGTTCGCGGTACCAGGGTGAGCGCTTGGCGGCGGTGAGCGTGTTCATGCGGCGTCCCTCTCAGCGGTTGAAGAATTTGGTTTTGACTTCGTCGACGATGTCCGGCGCATCGGTGGCGCGCACGGTGAACTGCACTTCGATGGAGCGGCCCTTGAGTTCGACCGGATCGGCGACGAGGCTCACCGGAATGTCCACTGTCTGGAGCGGCTCGGCGCTGATCACGGCCTGCGAGGTGACGATCTGGAGTCCGGGAATGCCCTCTGCCTCGATTGTGTAGCGGTGCGCGCGGCCATCCTTGTTGATGAGCTGCAGGCGGTAGACGTTTTCGATCAGGCCGTCGTCGGTTTCCTTGGACAGCGCCACCCGGTCGCGCACCACGTCCACGCGCAGCGGCACGCGGGTGGCCAGGCTCACGAGGAATGCGCCGCCGATGACGAGCATGAGCACGCTGTAGATGAGGGTGCGTGGCCGCAGGATGTGTTTCAGGATGCCGCTGTCTGGGTATTTGCCCTTGACGACATTTTCCGTGGTGTAGCGGATGAGGCCGCGCGGATAGCCCATCTTGTCCATGATCTGGTCGCAGCCGTCGATGCAGGCGGCGCAGCCGATGCATTCGTACTGCATGCCGTTGCGGATGTCGATGCCGGTGGGGCAGACCTGCACGCACACGCCGCAGTCCACGCAGGCCCCGAGGCCCTGTGCCTGGAAGTCGACCTTCTTGCCGCGTGCGCCGCGCGGTTCACCACGCGAGGTGTCGTAGGTGACGGTGAGCGTGTCGGAGTCGAACATCACGCTCTGAAAACGTGCGTAGGGGCACATGTACTTGCACACCTGCTCGCGCATGAAGCCGGCGTTGCCCCAGGTGGCAAAGGCGTAGAACAGGATCCAGAAGCTTTCCCAGGGACCGAGCGTCCAGCTTGCCACCTCGGCGGCCAGGGTCTGGATGGGCGTGAAGTAGCCGACGAAGGTAAAGCCGGTCCACAGCGCGATGGCGAACCACACCAGATGCTTGGCACCGCGCCGTTTCAGCTTGTTGACGCTCCAGGGCGCGGCGTCGAGCTTCTTGCGCGCGACGTGGTCGCCTTCCAGCCACTGCTCCACCCACATGAACACTTCGGTGTAGACGGTTTGCGGGCAGGCGTAGCCGCACCACAGGCGGCCGGCCACGGCAGTGAAGAGGAACAGCGCCAGCGCGGACAGGATCAGGAGCCCGGTGAGATAGACAAAGTCCTGCGGCCAGAACACCAGACCAAAGATGTAGAACTTGCGCGCGGCCAGGTCGAACAGCACGGCCTGGCGGTCGTCCCATTTCAGCCAGGGCAGGCCAAAGTAGACCAGCTGGGTGAGTAGCACCATGGCCACCCGCCAGTTGGCGAACACGCCGTGCACCGCGCGCGGCTGGATCTTCTGCCGGATCGCGTAGAGCTGCTGTTCGATCGGTGCGCTATTGGACGCATCGGGTTTGTCGTCGGTCTGGGCCATGGTCGGTGTAGGGTCAGGCTATGGGGACGGAGAAAGGGCTGTGCATTTGTGCAGCACTGCGGCGGGAAGGTATTCCCGCCCTACGGCAAACCCGCTGACGCGCCTTGTCCCGTAGGTCGGCAGTGCGGGGATGTTGCCGCTTCAGCGGCTTTACAACCCCGGCCTCCCCTTTACGGGGGCACCTTGCCGACGCGCTTCATCGCGTTCTCATTTCTGCTGCGACAAGCCGTAGATGTAGGCGGTGAGCAGATGCAGCTTGGCGTCCCGGTTCGAGGTGGTGCCGAGCGTCTGCGCCGAACCCGGCATCACGCCGTTGCGACCCTTGGCAATGCTCTCGATGATCGAGGCTTCGCTGCCGCCGTAGAGCCACACCTTGTCGGTGAGGTTGGGGGCTCCCATCGCGGCCATGCCGCTGCCGTCCGGCATGTGGCAGGCCGCGCAGTTTTCGGCAAACTTCTGCTGGCCGGCCGAAGCCAGGCGGGCGTCATGCTTGCGGCCCGAAAGCGACAGCACGTAGTTCGCCACTTCCTTCGTGCCTTCCGGGCCCAGGGCTTCGCCCAGCGCCGGCATCATGCCGCTGCGGCCGTCGGTGATCGTGGCCTTGATGGTGTCGGCATCGCCGCCGTACAGCCAGTCGTGGTCGGTCAGGTTGGGAAACCCCCTGGCACCGGCCGCATCCGAGCCGTGGCACTGCGAGCAGTAGGTGAGGTAGAGGTTGCGACCGATGGCATGCGCCTCCGGGTTGCCCGCCACCGTGGCGATGTCCTGTTTCATGAAGCCGGCGTAGACCGGCTGGAACCTGGCCTCCGCCGCTTTCACTTCCTGCTCGTATTCCTGCAGCGAGGTCCAGCCCAAAAGGCCGGCAAAGTTGCCGAGACCGGGCCACAGCGCAAGATAGGCCAGCGAGAAGACCAGCGTGCCGTAGAACAGCCCCAGCCACCAGCGCGGCAGCGGGTTGTTCAGATCCTGCAGGTCCCCGTCCCAGGTGTGCTCCATGAGCTCGGCCTTTTCGCCGGGGGCGAGCTTGCGCGTAGTCTGCGTCTTCAGGAAAACCCAGGTGCCGATGATGCTGACCAGGGTGATGACGCTGATGTAGATCGGCCAGAAGCCGTGGGTGAAGTCACTCATTGCTTGTCTCCTTGTGGGGCGTCATCGTCGAATGGCAGCCGGCCCGCTTCCTCGAAGCGCTGCTTGTTGCCCCGGCTGTAGGCCCAGGCGACGATGCCGACGAAAACCACGACGAACACGATAGTCACGATGCCGCTGAGCGTTCCGCTGTCCATGGTCGTCTCCTCAGTTCTTCGGGGCGTGGGTGCCCAGCACCTGCAGGTAGGCGACCATGGCGTCCATCTCGGTCTTGCCTTCCAGCTCGCCGGGGGCGTTGGCGATCTGCTCGTCGGTGTAGCCGTGGCCGACCACGTTGAGCATCCGCATCTTCTGCTGGATGGCCTGGTCGGCCAGCGGGCGGTCGAGCCAGGGGTAGGCCGGCATGTTCGACTCGGGCACCACGTCGCGCGGGTTCATCAGGTGCGCCACGTGCCAGGCGTCGGAGTAGCGGCCGCCCACACGTTGCAGGTCCGGGCCGGTGCGCTTGGAGCCCCACAGAAACGGCCGGTCGTAGACGTATTCGCCGGCGACCGAGTAGTGGCCGTAGCGTTCGGTTTCGGCACGGAACGGCCGCACCATCTGCGAGTGGCAGCCGACGCAGCCTTCGCGGATGTAGAGGTCGCGCCCCGCGAGTTGCAGCGGGGTGTAGGGCGTGAGCCCGGTCACCGCCTGCGTGGTCGAGGTCTGGAAGAACAGCGGCACGATCTGCACCAGGCCGCCGATGCTGACGATGAGGATGGTCAGCACGATCAGCAGGCCGAGGTTCTTTTCGATGGTTTCATGCGAAATCATGGTTCGGTCTCCTTAGGCGTGGACGGCTTGGGGGATGGCGGCATCGTTGACGACACGACCGGCCTTGACCGTTTTCCAGACGTTGTAGGCCATCAGCAACATGCCGCTGAAGAACAGGGCACCGCCCAGCAGACGAATGCCGTAGAACGGATACATCGTGTTGAGCACCTGCGCGAAGCTGTAGGTCAGCGTGCCGTCGGCGTTGGCCGCGCGCCACATCAGGCCCTGCGCCACGCCGGCGATCCACATCGAGGCGATGTAGAGCACGACGCCGATGGTGGACCACCAGAAGTGCCATTCGATGAGGCGGGTGCTGTACATCGATTCACGGCCGAACAGGCGCGGGATCAGGTAGTACATCGAGCCGATGGTGATCATCGCCACCCAGCCCAGCGCACCGGAGTGCACGTGGCCGATGGTCCATTCGGTGTAGTGCGACAGGGCGTTGACCGTCTTGATCGACATCATCGGGCCTTCGAAGGTCGACATGCCGTAGAACGACAGTGCGGTCACCATGAACTTCAGGATCGGGTCGGTGCGCAGTTTGTGCCAGGCACCCGACAGGGTCATGATGCCGTTCATCATGCCGCCCCAGCTCGGCGCCAGCAGCATCAGCGAGAACACCATGCCGAGACTCTGCGCCCAGTCGGGCAGGGCGGTGTACTGCAGGTGGTGCGGACCCGCCCACATATAGATGAAGTTGAGCGACCAGAAGTGCACCACCGACAGGCGGTACGAGTAGATCGGGCGGCCGGCCTGCTTGGGAATGAAGTAGTACATCATCCCGAGGAAGGCGGTGGTGAGGAAGAAGCCCACCGCGTTATGGCCGTACCACCACTGCACCATCGCGTCCTGCACGCCGGCGTAGGCCGAATACGACTTGGTGAAGCTCACCGGCAGTTCGGCGCTGTTCACCAGGTGCAGCAGCGCGATCACCAGGATGTACGCGCCGAAGAACCAGTTGGAGACGTAGATGTGTTTGGTCTTGCGCTTGATGATGGTGCCGAAGAACACCAGTGCGTAGGCCACCCAGACCAGCGTGATCAGGATGTCGATCGGCCATTCCAGCTCGGCGTATTCCTTGGAGCTGGTGTAGCCCATGGGCAGGGTGATCGCGGCCAGCACGATCACCGATGTCCAGCCCCAGAAGGTGAAGGCCGCGAGCTTTTCCGCCCATAGCCGCACCTGGCAGGTGCGCTGCACGATGTAGTACGACACCGCGAACATCGCCGAGCCGCCGAACGCAAAGATCACCGCATTGGTATGTAGCGGACGCAGGCGGCCGTAGGACAGCCATTCGATGCCGAAGGTGAGGTCAGGCCAGATCAGTTGCGCAGCGAGGATCACCCCCACCAGCATCCCGACGATCCCCCATACCACCGTCATGATGGCGAACTGGCGGACGACCTTGTAGTTGTAGGTTGTCGCTTCCATACACGTCTCCCGTGATTGATGACTGGACGAATGCACAGGCGATTTTTCAACCGCCATTCACATTTGCAGATAAATATATCTTCATATAGTCGCCCGCGTCAAGATGTCGCAGCACGGAAGGGGGGCTGGGGGCCGGCGTGGCGTTGCGTTTGCGCACCTGGCCTGACAGGGCGGGGGATTTATGCCAGATTGAACACTCCAGTCCCCGACCGCCCCGCCCGCTGTATGCCGCCTGTTCCGCCGACTGCCGCCACCCGGCTCTGCCTGATCCGCCACGGGGAAACCGACTGGAACGCCGACAGGCGCATCCAGGGCCATACCGACATTCCGCTCAATGCCACCGGCCGCGCGCAGGCGCTGGCCATGGCCTACACCGCCGCGCACCAGCGCTTTGCCGCCATCTATAGCAGCGACCTCGCGCGGGCCCGCGAAACCGCCGAAGCCCTTGCGCTGCGCGAAGGCGAAACCGTGCGCACACTGCCGGCCCTGCGCGAACGCCACTACGGCTGCTTTCAGGGGCTGACGGCAGCCGAAGCCGAACTGCGCCACCCCGCGCTCTACCCGCGCTACCTTGCGCGGGATGCGGACTGCAATTTCGCCACCGGCGAAACCCTGACCGGCTTTGCCGAACGCGTGGCCGGGGCGCTGGCCTGGCTGGCCCGCCACCATCCCGGCCAGACCGTGGCGGCGGTGTGCCACAGCGGCGTGCTCGACGTGATCTACCGGCGCGCCACCGGCCGGCCGCTCTCGACCCCGCGCGATTTCGAGATACCCAACTGCGCGCTCAACTGGTTCCACGTCGATGCGCAGGGCTGGCACCTCGAAGCCTGGGCCGACCGCCACCACCTGAGCCAGGTGCTGACAGGTGCGCCGGAATGATCCTGGAAACCCCAGTTGGGCGCATCCGATGGTGCGTCGGATCGGGTGTCTGCCACGAAGCAACGATGCTGCGGGCCGGGGCCCGCAAGGAGGCGCGAGAGCGGAGTCGTTGCCGCTTCAGCGGCTTTACGAATCCGGCCTGCCCCTTGCGGGTACAAAGGCAGGCGTACGAGCCGGCGTACCAGCGGGTGCGGAGCGATCTCAGCCAAATAATGAACGTCATCGACGGCACAAAAATTCGTGTTCATGACACTTTCTCATGCGTGACAAGCGGTCAACTGAGGTTTCCAGGATGATGCTCGTCCTGCTGCGCCACGGCCACAGCGAATGGAACCTCGCCGACCGCTTCACCGGCTGGACCGATATCGCACTCACCGAAGTGGGGCTGGCCGAAGCCGCTGCGGCCGGGCAGAGGCTGGTGCGTGCCGGCCTCGCCTTCGATGCCGTCCATGTGTCCGCGCTGCGCCGCACGCGGCAAACCGCCGAGGCGGTGCTGGCGGTCATGGGCGTGCGTGGTCTGCCCCTGCTTGCCGACTGGCGGCTGAACGAACGCCATTACGGCGCGCTGCAGGGCATGAACAAGACCGAGATCTTTGCTACCTGGGGCGAGGCCGCCTCACGCCGCTGGTGGCGGGGCGTCGAGGCCGCGCCACCTCCGCTGGCAGACGACGACCCGCGCCATCCGCGCTTCGACCCGCTCTACGCCGCCGTGCCCGCGCCCCAATTGCCGGCCAGCGAAAGCCTGCGCGACTGCCAGCGCCGCCTGCTGCCGTACTGGCAAACCGTGCTGGTCCCCGCCCTGCAGGCCGGCCAGCGGCTGCTGGTGGTGAGCCACGGCAACACCCTGCGCGCGCTGATCATGTATCTGGACGCCCTGAATGACGCGGCGGTGGAAACCCTGGAAATCCCCTCCGGCGTGCCCTGCCTGTACGAGTTCGACTCCGCGATGCGCGTGAGTGGACGCACCTGGCTTGACCGGTGATTTGTTCGAGTGAGTTTACAAAGAGGACAGGAGGACAAGAGACAACCTTTGTGTGTTCTCTTGTCCTCCTGTCCTCTTTGTAAAACAGTCAGTCACAAGACCCCCTCCCGCCGCGCCAAATCCTCCGCCAGTCCCGCATGGGCGATCTCGCCCGCGTGGACATGCAGGCCCGCGCGCAGGCCTGCATCGGCGTCGAGCGCAGCCAGGCCCTGGCCGGCCAGCGCCTGCACATAGGGCAGGGTGGCGTGGGTGAGGGCTTCGGTGGCGGTGCGTGCCACCGCGCCGGGCATGTTGGTCACGCAGTAATGCACCACGCCTTCGGTGACGAAAAAGGGGTCGCTGTGCGTGGTGGGCCGCGAGGTGTCGGCGATGCCGCCCTGGTCGATGGCCACGTCGACCAGCACCGACCCCTGCGGCATGCGCCGCAGCAGGTCGAGCGGGATCAGGCGCGGCGCGTGGCGGCCGGGCACCTGCGCCGCGCCGACGACGATGTCGGCGTCGCGCAGGGCGTCGGCCAGCACATCGGCTGAGGAAAACCGCGTCGCCACACGCGCGCCGAACAGGGTTTCCGCCCGCGCCAGCGCATCGGCCGTGCGGTCGATGAGCGTGACCCGCGCACCCAGCCCGCTGGCCACGCGGGCCGCGCCCAGGCCCACCATGCCTGCGCCGATGATGACCACATGCGCCGGGGCCACGCCGGGCAGGCCGCCGATGAGCTTGCCGTTGCCGCCCTGTGACTTGTGCAGGCCCAGTGCGCCCATCTGCGGCGCGAGGCGACCGGCAATGTCGGACATGGGTGCGAGCAGCGGCAGGCGGCCGCCCGCGTCGCGCACGGTTTCGTAGGCCAGTGCGGTGACGCCGCGCGCCATCAGTTCCTGCGCCAGCTGCGGTGCGGCGGCGAGATGCAGGTAGCAGAACAGCTGCTGCCCGGGATGCAGGCGGATCACCTCGTCGGGCTGCGGCTCCTTCACTTTCAGCACCAGCGGTGCGGCCCACGCAGCGATCACATCGGTGATCTCCGCGCCGGCCGCCCGATAGGCGTCGTCGCCATAGCCCACGGCCGCGCCCGCGCCGGTTTCCACCGAGACCGCATGGCCCGCTTCGACCAGGGTGCGCGCCCCGGCGGGCGTCAGCGCCACGCGGTATTCGTGATTCTTGGTTTCCCTTGGAATGCCGATGTGCATGTCACGCTCCAGGTGATGGTTGTGCCGGCCCGGCAATCGCCTTCGCGGGCGGGCCCGCCGGCGCATGCCAGGCGGGTCTGTGACAGCAGACCTATTTTGCCGGCGCGGGTTCGATGCGTTCGAAACGGTAATACGCCGGCGGCGCACGGTCGAGCCGGATCTCGCGCGTGGCGGGCGATACGGGCACGCGGCCGACGAGCTTGTAGGGCCCCATCATCGACGGTGCGGCGCGAATCGCATACAGGCCGGGTGCGAACATACGCGAGGCTTCCAGCACCAGACCGGGCGCATCGTCGCGCTGCCGCACGCCACCGAAGGGGCGCGCCAGCGGCTCGCCGACGAACAGGCCCTGACCGGGCATGGCGACGCTTTTCCAGTAGGCCTCGATCAGCGTCTCGCCTTGCAGGTAGTGCGACATGACGAGTCCCGGCGAGGGAAACTTGGTGGGAAAATTGCATGGCTCCACCACCGCCCCGTAGCTGCCGGTTGCGCCGGCTTCCAGCCATTTCAGGATCGACATCTGGCCGCCGCCGAACAGCACGCCGCCCGCCGAGGTGAGGTGGTCGGCCACCGCACCGGGCAGGAAGCGGTTGCTTCCCAGCGCGGCCACATGGGTGGAGCCGGTGAAGTAGAACAGCACGTCGGTGCGGTTCTGCAGCGCATCCGATTCGACGATCTCAACCGCCAGTGCCGGCCCGAGCACTTTCTTCACCATGGGGAAATCCACCGCCCGCACGTTGCGCGCCTTGTCCGAGGTGCTCAGCAGATAGGCCGTGCCGGCCGGTGCGCTGCCGTCGGCGGCCACGCCGCGATCGACCAGCTGTTTGGCTTCAGCCAGGCTGGCAGCGGCCAGGCTCATGGTCGGGCGCAGGGCGTAGCTGTCCCACGGCCGCGTCACGCCGCTGTTGAAATAGGGGCTGGCCCGGGTCGCCTTGCAGCCTTCGGCGCACCAGGCCGGGTCAAAGCCCAGGGCAAAGGCGCTGGTGATCGACATGCAGTCCACGCGGTAGGGCTGTGCCCAGGTGAGCGCATACGCCTGCACGCCCTTGGGCGTCTTGCGGTCGACCTGACGCTTGAGATTGATGAATTCCTCGCGACCGAGCGTGGCGCGGCCCGGCTTGAAACGCACGCGGATCAGATTGGCGTCGGGGATGCCGCGCTTGCTCTGGTAGTAGGCCGCGAGCGCCACGCTGTCCGGGTCGTCCTCGTTGACGATGACGCCGAGCTGGCTGGCCGTGAGATGCGGTTGTTCGAACGACGCCAGCACCGGTCGCTCCGGTACGGCAGACGCGGGCCCGGCCAAGAACGCGGCCAGCAGGCCGAATGCGGCGAGGCCACGTGCCGCACTCATCGGGCGAGCGCCGCCACGCATTCGCGCACCAGCGCCGGGCCCCGGTAGATCAGCCCGGAATAGACCTGGACCAGCGCGGCACCGGCGGCGATTTTTTCCTGCGCGTCGGCACCCGAGAGGATGCCGCCCACGCCGATGATCGGCACTTCGTTGCCGAGGTGGTGTGCCAGCGCGCGGATCACGCGGGTGGACGCCTCGCGCACCGGCGCGCCGGAGAGGCCGCCGGCTTCAGCCGCGTGCGGCAGGCCGGCCACCGCGTCGCGTGCCAGCGTGGTGTTGGTGGCGATCACCGCATCCATGCGATGCATCATCAGGAGCGCGGCAATCGCGGCTATCTGCGTGTCGTCGAGGTCGGGCGCGATCTTCAGCGCGATCGGCACGTATTTGCCATGGCGCTGGGCAAGTTCGCCCTGTTTGAGCTTGATCGCCGAGAGCAGCGCGTCGAGCGCCTCGTCCTTCTGCAGTTCGCGCAGGTTCTGCGTATTGGGCGAGGAGATGTTCACCGTCACGTAGGTCGCGTGCGGGTACACCTTGTCGAGGCAGGCGAGGTAGTCGTCCACCGCCTGCTCGTTCGGCGTGTCCTTGTTCTTGCCGATGTTGATGCCGAGCACGCCGGCAAACCCGCTCGCCTGGACGTTCTTCACCAGATTGTCGACGCCGAGGTTGTTGAAGCCCATGCGGTTGATGATGGCCTGCGCCTGGGGCAGGCGGAACAGGCGCGGCTGCGGGTTGCCGGCCTGCGGGCGCGGCGTGACCGTGCCGATTTCAACAAAGCCGAACCCCAGTGCGCCCAGCGCATTGATGTGCGCACCGTCCTTGTCGAGCCCGGCGGCGAGCCCCACCGCGTTGGGGAAGTCGAGCCCCATCACGCGCACCGGCGTGCCCGCGCTGCGCGGCAGCAGACCGAGCAGGCCGACCCGGTGCGCCACGTCTAGGCTGGCAAGGGTCAGGCGATGGGCATCTTCGGGTTCGAGCGAGAAGAGGGCGGGGCGGAGCAGCGGATAGAACATGGGTCAGGCAGCAGGATGGGAAGGGGGCGCGGGCTGGGGCGATGCTTCGACCGAGCCAGCGTGGGGGGCATCGAAAATGGCCTGGTCGAAGGCCCGTTCGCTTTTGGCGACGATGCAGCTCACGGCGGCGTCACCAGTGACGTTGACCGTGGTGCGCATCATGTCGAGCAGGCGGTCGACGCCGATGATGAGCGCAATGCCCTCCACCGGCAGGCCCACCTGGCCCAGCACCATGGTCAGCGTGACCAGACCCACGGCAGGAATCGCGGCTGTGCCCACCGAAGCGAGCGTGGCGGTGAGCACCACCAGCAGGTAGTCGGTGAGCGAGAGGTCGACACCGTAGACGTTGGCGATGAACACCGTGGCCACGCCCTGCATCATTGCCGTGCCGTCCATGTTGATGGTGGCCCCCAGTGGCACGCTGAACGAGGCCACACTGTTGTGCACGCCCATCTTTTTTTCCACTGTGTGCAGGGTGACCGGAATGGTTGCGCCGGAACTGGCGGTGGAAAACGCGAACGCCGCCGGGTCGCGCATCTTTTTCAGGAAGGTGAGCGGATTCAGCCCCGCCAGGCTTTTCAGCAGCAGCGGATAGGTCACGAAAGCCTGCACCGCCAGTGCCGTCGTGAGCGTGAGGAAATACGCCGCCAGCGGCAGCAGCAGGTCGAGCCCCTGGCTGGCAAAGGTGCGCGCGATCAGTGCGAACACGCCGTAGGGCGCCAGCCGCATGATCCATTCGACCATGTGCATGATCACCGTGTTGAGGTCGCCGAACAGGTTGAGCACATGCTGGCCGCGCTTGCCCGACATCGTCACCGCCACGCCGAACAGCAGGGCGAAGACGATGATCTGGAGCATGTTGCCTTCGGCCATGGCCGCCACCGGGTTGGTCGGCACCAGGTCGATCAGCACCTGGGTGAGGGGCGGCGCGTCCTTGCCGCTGAACGTTGCCGGGCTGTCGCCGGCGTCGAAGTTCTGGCCCGGCCCCACGCTCACCGCCAGACCCAGCGCAATGCTCACCGCCAGCGCCGTGGTGACGAGATACAGTGTCAGCGCCTTGGCCCCGATGCGCCCCAGTGCCCGCAGGTCGGACAGTGCCGTGACGCCGGCGACCAGCGACACGAACACCAGCGGCACCACCATCATCTTCAGCGCCGACACGAACAGCGTACCGACCACCTTCAGCAGGCCGTCCACCAGCACGGTTTGCACCCAGGCTGCCGCGCCCAGCAGGTTGAGCGATACGCCCAGCACCATGCCTGCGAGCATCGCAATTACGATCCGGCGGGTGAGGTGGTGGGCAGGGGCGGCCATGGCGCAACTATCTGTACGAAACGGTGTCGAGTGTAGCAGGCAGCCAGTGGCGGCCCGCTGCCCGGCTGGTCCGGCGGTGTTATCCTCGTGGCTGGCACATCACGGTGCCCGTCCTTTCGTTACCTTCGTCCTGCCTGAACTGCCCATCCATGATCACCCTTCCCTTGCCCCGCCCCTTCGTTTTCCTTTTGCTTGCCTGGTTTGCCCCCGCCGCGCTTGCGGCCCTGCCGCCGCCCCCGCCGCTCGCCGCCAAGTCCTGGGTGCTGATGGACGCCGCCAGCGGAGCCGTGCTGGTCAATCACCAGGGCAGCGTGCGCCTGCCGCCGGCCAGCCTCACCAAGCTCATGACCTCGCACGTGGCGGCGATGGAACTGCAACGCGGCCGGCTGAAGGAAAACGACCTCGTCCTCGTCAGCGAAAAAGCCTGGCGCATGGGGGGCTCCAAGATGTTCATCATGGTCGGCAATCAGGTCGCGGTGAAGGATCTGCTGCAGGGCATCATCGTGCAGTCCGGCAACGACGCCAGCGTGGCGCTGGCCGAGCACATCGCCGGCGGCGAAGACACCTTTGCCGCCATGATGAACGACGAGGCCAAGCGTCTGGGCATGGCCGACACCCGCTTCGTCAATGCCACCGGCTGGCCGGCCGAAGGCCACTATTCCAGCGCGCTGGACATGGCGAAGCTCGCCCGCGCGATCATCCTCGAAGACCCTGCGCACTACGCGCTCTACAAGGAAAAGGAATTCGTCTGGAACGACATCCGTCAGCCCAACCGGAACCTGTTGCTGTGGCGCGACCCCAGCGTGGATGGCCTGAAAACCGGCCATACCGAAGAAGCCGGGTATTGCCTGGTGGCGTCTGCCGAGCGCAACGGCCAGCGCATGATCGCCGTGGTCTTCGGCACTGACAGCGAAGAAGCGCGCTCGCAGGAAACCGCCAAGCTGCTGGGATACGGCTTCAACTTCTTCGAGAGCAAGGTGTTCTACAGGCAGGGCGAAGCCATCCAGACAGTTGATGTGTGGAAAGGCGCGGCGTCCAGCGTGAAGGCCGGCGTGACCAGCAACTTTGCCGCAGCCCTGCCCAAGCGCGCCGCCGGCGGCTACCAGGCCCGCGTGGTGCTCACACCCGGCGACCGCGTTGCACCCATCGAGAAAGGCGCGGCGC
Organism: Hydrogenophilales bacterium; assembly: GCA_041639515.1. GTDB lineage: Bacteria > Pseudomonadota > Gammaproteobacteria > Burkholderiales > Thiobacillaceae > Thiobacillus. Next base: position 20,721 of record JBEQCD010000032.1, read on the forward strand.
TGGGCCGGGTCGAACTCGTCGACGCCGCAGGCAAGGTGGTGTCGCAGGCCCCGCTGGTGGCGCTGGAAGCCGTGGAAGAGGGCGGCTTCTTCCGCCGCATGTGGGATGGCCTCCGGCTGTTCTTCCGGGGGCTGTTCGGCTGACCCGGGTCAGCGTCGAACCGGCACGGCGGCTTCAGCAATGAAGCCGCTTTTTTTCGTGCTCACGGACGAAAATCCCGCACTGCACGGCGCAGGCGCGCCAGCTGCCCCGGTGTGCGGCCATAGCGCAGGTCGATGTAGTCCCGGGTAATGGCCATCACCGCAGGGGCAAGGTCGGGCCGGGCGCGCAGCACGCGCGCGGCGTAGTCCTGCGGACCTTCGTGTGCCGCGCGTGCGAGGCCGCGCCGGGCAAGCCGCGTGCAGAAACGGCGGTAAGCGGCCAGGGCCGGGTCGCGGTCGCGCCGCAGGCCGTGCCGCAATGACCACGCGGCCAGCCCGGCCAGCAGCAACGCAATGCCGCTGGCCAGTGCCTTGATCATGCCCTCCCAGCGGGCCAGCCAGGGATGCAGTCCGGCCAGCAGGCTGCGCTGGCCGTCCTGCCCGTAACCCAGCACCCACTGGTTCCAGCGGTTGTTCACCAGGTCCCAGCGCATGCGGGCGGCCTGCAGCCAGCCGAGATCGAGCCGGCTCAGGGCCAGCGGCAGTTCGGCGGCGGGCAGCGCGGCGGCAATGCCCTGCTCCACGCGGTCCGGCGAGACGGCGGCGGTGGGGTCGACGCGCACCCAGCCCCGGCCGTCGAGCCACACTTCGCTCCAGGCGTGCGCGTCCGACTGCCGCACGATCCAGTAATCGCCAAGCGGATTGGGTGCGCCGCCCTGATAGCCGGTGACCACGCGCGCCGGCAGGCCCGCCGCGCGCATCAGCGTGACAAAGGCGCTGGCGTAGTGTTCGCAGAATCCCCGCCGGCTGCCAAACAGGAAATCATCCATGGCATGTGCGCCCAGACGCGGCGGATTGAGCGTGTAGAAGAACGACTGTTCGCGAAACAGGCGCAAGGCGCGTTCGACGATGCGCGTGCCGTCGGCCTCTTCCGCGCGCCAGCGTTCGGCGAGTGCGCGTGTGCGCGGGTTGGCGCGGGCGGGCAGCGCCAGTGCGCGCTGCCGGGTGGCGGCGTCGAGCGGGTCGTCCAGCCGGGAATCCGGATACGAGGTCAGCCGGTAGCGCATGCGCTGCCGCACCGGCGCGTGGGCGAGCATCTGCATGTCGGCCTGGATGCGGCTTTCGGGTGGCGCGGCGGCTGGCAGGTCGAGCGCAAACAGCCAGCGCTGGTTGTGCGGCTCCAGCGTGAGCAGGTAGCGCACGGGTTCGCCGCGTGGAGGCACCGGCGGGGCCGTACCCGCTGCCGGCGTGCGGGCCGACCAGGTCTGGCCGTCGTAATCCCAGAGCACCGGGCCACGCCAGTAGCGCGCACTGGCCGGTGGCGGCGCACGGTCGAACTGCACGCGGAACGCCACCTCGCTCGACTGGATGAGCTGGCTGATTTCACCGGGGCGCATGCTGTCCGACAGGCCGGTGAGGCCGGCGTGCGCATCTTCCGGCAAGGCCCAGATGGGCGGAATGCGGGGAAACAGAACAAACAGCACCAGCATCAGCGGCACCGCCTGCAGCAGCAGCGTGCCGGCCAGTTTCAGGCGAAGCCGGGCAGCGAGGCCGCCATTGGGGTCGTGGTAGCCGATCATCGTCGTGGTCGTGAGCCACACCACGCCCAGCAGGTAGAGCGCCATGGGAATGGACTGCGAATAGAGAAACCCCGCGCTCACCAGAAAATACGCCAGAAAGACCGTCACCAGCGTGTCGCGCGGCGTGCGCATTTCCATGAGCTTCAGCGCAATCATCGTCACCAGCAGCGTCACGCCGGCGTCGCGGCCGAGCAGGGTGCGGTATTCGAACAGGATGCCGGCGGTGCAGCCGAGCGTGAGTGCCACCACCAGGGCTTTGCGCGGCCAGGGTGTGATGCCGCGTTCCACTGCCACGCGCCAGATGCCCAACCCCACGCACAGCGGCCCCACCCACACAGGCAGGTGTGCCAGATGCGGCGCAATGGCCAGCGCAAGCGAGGCGAGCAGCCAGACGAGGCGGTTCATGGCTCGAACATCGCCAGGGCTTCGAGGCAGCGGCGACGCTGCACCTCGCCCGTTCCGGGCGGCAGCGTGCAGGCCGGCAGACGCAGGCCGTAGCGCACGCCGGCGGCGTCGGCGTCGAGCACCCAGCGCGTCAGGCGGGACAGCCGGGCCTCGGGATCGAGTCCGGCGAGTCCATGCCAGTCCAGCCATACCGCCTGCTGCGCTTCGCCGGCGAACTGCTTGGCGAGCATGCCCTGTTCGCGTGCCACTGCCTTCCAGGCGACCTGGCGCAGCGATTCCCCCGCGCGCCAGGTGCGCAGCCCGGCAAAATCCTCCTGTCCTTCGCCCCGCTGCGAGCCGGTGCCCTGATCGTCGGGCGACGCGGGCAGTGGGCGCGTGTCGGTCGACGGCTGTGGGTACACCAGACAGTGCATGGCGAGATCCAGATGCGTCCAGGCGCGGAACAGCCCGAGCGGAAACGTGGTGGCGAGGGTGAAACTGGGCACAGCCATGCGGCCGCGCGTGTGCGCCGGCACCGCCACCCCGGGACAGGCACCGGCGTGCGGTGGCACGTCGACCACGTCGCCTGCTACGCCCGCTGCGCGCAGGCCGATGGCGTAGCGGGCCAGGCCAAGCGCATTGTCGAGACACACTTCGATGCGCACGTGCTGCCCGGCAAACACCGGCTCGCTGTGTCCGGCGCGCACCGTGAGCCTCGCGAGATTGCGCCAGGTATGCAGGATGGACACCAGCGCCAGGCTGGCCAGCAGAAAGGTGAGCACAAAGCCCATGCTGTTGCCGTAGTTGATCGACCCCAGCAGCATGAGCATGAGCAGAAAGGCAAAGGTCAGCCCGCTGCGCGTCGGCAGCACATAGATGCGGCGCTGCGTGAGCGTGACGGGCGCGGCGTCCGGCACGGGCCGCAGCAGTTGCCGGACGAATGCGGTGGCGCGCCACGGCCGCTTGAGCACCGCTGCGACCAGACCTTGCACGAGGGAGGTCATGGCCGGTGAATCAGGGAATGGGGACGGCGGCGAGCAGGTGCGCCACGCGTGCGGCATCGGTTTCGCCGCTGAACTCGCCGCTGCCGCGCAGGCGATGCCCGACCACCGCCGGCAGCACCGCCTGCACGTCTTCCGGCAGCACGCTGTCGCGGCCTTCGATCAGCGCCCACGCCTGTGCTGCGTGCAGCAGTGCCAGTGCCGCGCGCGGCGACAGGCCGTTGACGTAGCGCGGCGTATGGCGCGTGTAGGCCAGCAGCGCCTGGATGTAATCGAGCAGTGCATCCGATACGAAGCAGGCGCGGACGGCCGCTTGCAGCGCGTCCAGGTCGGCTGCCGACAGCGCGGGGCGAAGGGCATCGGCCAGCGTGCGGCGATCTTCGCCCTGCAACAGCGCGCGTTCGGCACGAGCGTCCGGATAGCCCAGCTCGATCCGCATCAGGAAGCGATCCAGCTGTGATTCCGGCAACGGGAAGGTGCCCACCTGATAAGCCGGGTTCTGCGTGGCGATCACGAAAAAGGGTTCGGGCAGCGCACGCGTTTCGCCTTCCACCGTCACCTGGTGTTCTTCCATGGCTTCGAGCAGGGCGCTTTGCGACTTGGGCGTGGCGCGGTTGATCTCGTCGGCGAGGATCATGCGCGTGAACACGGGACCGGGATGGAACTTGAAGCTCGCGCTGTCGCGGTCGTAGACCGATACACCGAGAATGTCCGCCGGCAGCAGGTCGCTGGTGAACTGGATGCGCTGGAAATCCAGCCCCAGCGTTCTGGCCAGCACATGCGCCAGCGTGGTCTTGCCCACCCCGGGCAGGTCCTCGATCAGCAGATGCCCGCGTGCCAGCAGGCAGGCCAGGGCCAGACGGATTTGCCGGTCCTTGCCGAGGATCACCTGCGAAACCTGGTCGATGACGGGCTGGATGCGGGAATGGGTCATGGCGGGCCTGATGGTGGGGACTGAACGGATAGGTTTACGGCACGTGGTCATGCCGACATGAGTCGCATGCCCTGATCTTACTGTGCCGGGTGCGCAGACCGGCAGCAGAGGCAACGGGTTCCGCAGGGCCGGTTCGAGGCTTGGCTTTTGCGGTGGCTGCCTGCAAGCTGTGCCTGTTGCCATACACCGCGCCTGCCATGACTGTTTCGCGACCCCGTATTGTTCTGATTGCCTTGGCTGTGCTGGCGCTGGCTGGTCTGGCACTGGTGTGGCGGGTGGACCTGAACGCCTACAAGCCGCGCATCGAGGCGGCGGCATCCCGGGCCAGCGGCATGGAGGTGCGCATTGGCGGCGATATCGGGCTGGGTTTTTATCCCGGCCTGCGGGTGCGCATCGACGACCTGCGCGTGCGCAATCGCGGTGCCGATCTGCTGGCCGTGGAACGCGTGCGGGCCGGTGTGGGCTGGCGGGCGCTGCTGGCAGGCCGCGTCGAACTCGATTCGCTGACCTTGCGTGCGCCCGTGCTCCACATCGAACGCGGCGCAGACGGGCGTTACAACTATGAACGCAGCGAACCCGGCGGCAAGCCCGCGTCGCCCTTCCGGCTGGGCCGCCTGACCGCAAGCGATGCAACGGTGCATTACGTCGACCGGCAGGGCGGACGCAGCATCGACGCCAACGCCTGCCGCGTGGACCTGCGCGACGGGGTGTTTGCCGGCGGGCCCGCCGCCGAAGCCCGGCGCAGGCTGGCGCTGCGGGGGGAACTCGCTTGCGCCACCCTGCGCACCGCTGGCCAGACCGTGTCCGACCTGAGCACGTCGCTCGTGGCCGAGGCAGGCATCTACACCCTGGCCCCGTTGCGCCTGCGCCTGTTCGGCGCGCAGGGCAGCGGCCGCGTGCGCGCCGATTTCACTGCCGACCTGCCCACTGTGCAGATGGACATGGCATTGCCCCGGTTCAGTCTGGCCGATGCGCTGGCACTCAAGCCCGGGCAGCAGGCACCCGAAGGCCGCGCGGACTTTGCCGCATCGCTGATGATGCAGGGCCGCGACGCGTCTGCCCTCAAGCGCAGCCTGCAAGGCAAGGTGTCGCTGCGTGGCAGCGGCATCGTGCTGCACGGCGTCGACCTCGACGAAACCTTTGACCGCTTTGAAGACAGCCAGCGCTTCAACCTGGTCGACGTGGGGGCCGTGCTGCTGGCCGGCCCTATCGGCTTGGCCGTGACCAAGGGCCACGATTTCGCCAGCATTCTGGGCGGGCTCAAGGGGCGCAGCGACATCCGCACCCTGGTGTCCGACTGGTCGGTATCGCGCGGCGTGCTGCAGGCCGAGGACGTGGCCATGGCCACCCAGCGTCATCGCGTGGCCATGCAGGGCCGCTTGAATCTGGTTGACCAGCGCTTTGACGGCGTGACCGTTGCGCTGCTGGACAGCGACGGGTGCGCCACCGTTCGCCAGGCCATACGCGGCAGCTTTGCCCGGCCCGAAATCGAGCGCCCCAGCACCCTGCGCACACTGGCCGGGCCGGTGGTGCGGCTGTTCAAGCAGGTGGTGCCGGGCACGTGTGAACCGTATTACCGGGGCTCGGTGGCACGCCCGCAATAAGGCCACCGGAGCGGCTACCCGCAGCGGTCAGCGTGGCTCCAGGTCCATCGACCGCCATTCCTTGAACTGGCGCTCCATGTCCTTTTCTTCGGCCTCGATGCTGTCCGGTCCGGTGTCGGGGCATTCCGGCTGCGTGGCCGTTCGCGCCGCAGGCGAGGGCACTGGCGCGGGCGGCGGGCCACCGTTCTGCGCAAAAGGATTCCGGAACGCCACCGGGTCGGGCAGGCAGTCGTACTTGTAGATGGGCGGCCAGCCCGTTTCAAACGGCAGCAGCGCAATGGTTTTTTCAAACACCAGCGGCTCGCCCGTGGGCGTGGGCGGTAACGGCGGCATGGCGCGGATCGCATCCAGCGCCAGCTTTTCGACCTGATCGGACGTGGACCACAGCACCTCCACACGGGCCAGCTTGCCCGTGGGCGCAATCTCCACCCGCACGCGCACCAGACCCTGCCGCTCGCCCGCAATCGCCGTGCCCATCATGCTACGCACCTGCTGACCCCAGTTGTAGCGGTAACGCTTGCTGTTCTTGAGCGTATACGTGGCGGCAAGCTGCCAGTCCTCCGCCGTGGGCGCGGGCGGCGCAGCCAGCGTGGCCGGCCGGGGCGGCGGCGCGGGTGGAGGCTCGCTGGCGGGTTCGGGCGCGGTCTGGCTGCGGGGCGGCTTGGGTGGCACCCTCGCCGGCGCGGGTGGGGGCGGCTGCACCAGACGCCTCTGGAACACCTCC
>JBEQCD010000033.1:0-27025 GCA_041639515.1 Hydrogenophilales bacterium
CGCGCTCGCCAACAAGCCGCCGATCATCCTCGCCGACGAACCGACCGCGCCGCTCGACAGCACGCGTGCGCTGACCGTGGTGAAGATCCTCAACCGCCTGGCGCAGGAATTCCAGACCGCGATCATCGTCGTCACCCACGACGAAAAGATCATTCCCACCTTCAAACGCATCTACCATATCCGCGACGGCAAGACCTACGAAGAAGCAGGCGAAGGGAGACCCCTATGAAACTGACCTTTCTCGGCGCGGCGCGCGAAGTGACCGGCTCCAGCTATCTGGTGGAGCACGAGGGCGTGCGCTTCCTGGTCGACTGCGGCATGTTCCAGGGCGGGCGCGAGACGCGCGCCAAGAACCAGCGCGCGTTTGCCTTCGATCCGCGCAGCCTCGATTTCGTCATCCTCACCCACGCCCACATCGACCACTCCGGGCTGCTGCCGCGGCTGGTCGCGCTGGGATTCAAGGGCCCCATCCACGCCACCCGCGCCACCTGCGACCTCTTGGCGGTGATGCTGCCCGATTCGGCCCACATCCAGGAAAAGGAAGCCGAATACGCCAACCTCAACCGCTTCCGCAAGGACATGGACCGGCGCGACAAAACACGTGGCCTGCCGCCGCGCGACATCGCGCCGCTCTATACCGTGGCGCAGGCGCAGGCCTCGCTGAAGCGACTGAACCCGGTCGACTACGATCTGGAAATCGCGCCGCACCCGCAGGTGCGCTGCACTTTCCGCGACGCCGGCCACATCCTCGGCTCGGCGATCGTCGAGGTTTGGGTCGGGGAAGGCGAGCGCCGGCGCAAGATCGTGTTCTCCGGCGACCTCGGCCAGCCGGCGCGGCCGCTGCTGCGCGACCCCGCGCACATCCACGATGCCGACTATCTTCTCGTTGAATCGACCTACGGCAACCGCGACCACAAGAGCATGGACGCGACGCAGGACGAACTGGTGGAAGCGATCTGCGACACCCTCGAAAAGAAGGGCGGCAACGTCATCATTCCCGCCTTTGCGGTGGGTCGCACCCAGGACATGCTGTACCTGCTGGCCGACCTCACCCGCCAGGCGCGCATCCCCAAGCTCACCGTGTTCGTCGATTCGCCGATGGCCACCGCCGCCACCGAAATCACCTACAAGCACATGGCACTGCTTGATGACGAAACCCATGAACTGATGGGCCGGCACGGCGGCACGCAATATTTCCGCAAGCTCGATTTCGTCGAGGACGTCGAGGAATCGAAGTCGCTCGACCGCATCTCCGGCGGCGCCGTGATCATCTCGGCCAGCGGCATGTGCGAGGCCGGGCGCATCAAGTTCCACCTGCGCGCCAACCTGCCGCGCCGCGAATCGACCATCCTCATCACCGGCTTCCAGGCCGCCGGCACCTTCGGCCGCAAGCTGGTCGACGGCGCGAAGCGGGTACGCCTGCTGGGTGAGGACATCCCCGTGCGCGCCGATCTCTACACCCTGGGCGGCCTGTCGGCACACGCCGACCGCGAGGCGCTGCTGGCCTGGCTCGGACACTTCCGAAGCAAGCCGCGCCGCGTGTTTGTGGTGCACGGCGAGGAGGCGGTGGCGGAGAGTTTCGCCGACGACCTGCGGAAGCAGTTCGGCTGGGAGGCGCTGGCACCGGCTGCCGGCGCCAGCCTTGAACTTGGCTAGGGTCTGTCCGCGCGTTCTAGCAGCTCCTGCACGTACTTCGCCGGAATCGCGTAGCTGATGCCGGAGGGCGCGCTCAGCGCAGCCTCCTTGGCACCCTTGACGTATACCGAATTCACCACGCCGAGCACTTCGCCGGTGTCGGGATGCCATACCGGGCTGCCGCTGTTGCCCGGATAGGCGATGGCGTCGAGCTCGAAGACCTCGAAGGCGTCCTTGGCCTGTTTCAGCGTGCGTGCGTTCAGCTGGGAGGCATGCTGCACTGGGGTGAAGATGGGAATGATGGCGGCCAGTCCCGCCCGATGGGTGGAGGGGTTGAGGCCCAGCACCGAGCCGATGGGATAGCCGGTGAAATAGAGTTGCCAGCCTTCGCGCGCGCGGCTGGATTCGCCGAGTTTCAGCGCTTGCAGGGCCGGGCCTTCGATCTTCAGCAAGGCCAGGTCGCGGGCCTTGTCGAGCGCGATGATCTTCGCCGTGCGTACATTTACCTGGCGATCGCGTCCGATGAAGATCGCGTGGGTCTCCTTTTTCTCGGTATCCAGCAGCCTGTCGAAGATATGCGCGCACGATACGACATGACGGCCGTCCAGAACGGCGAAACCGGTGCCCTTCAGATTGGCGCGCGGGCTGCCGGTGGGGTTGAACGTTCCGACGCCGACCACGCCAGGTTTGACGGCGTCCAAGGTGTCGGCGACGTCGGCGTGCGCGGGCAGGGCAAGCATCAGGGCAAGAAAGGCACAACTGGTATGCCGCTTGCTGAGGAATCCGGCGGCCAGTCCGAGCAAGTGACCCGGTTCGGTCATGCAAATTCGATACAATCCGGGCGGCAACAAAGACTTTCTATTCATAAGGGAATCCAAGCATGAGCGTTGTGGCAGTTGTCGGGCTGGGCTACGTGGGCCTACCCCTGGCGGTGGAATTCGGCAAGAAGATGACCACCATCGGTTACGACCTGTCGGTCGAAAAAATCGAGCATTACCGTCGATTCTGCGACCCGACCGGCGAAGTTTCAACGGATGACCTCAAGGCCGCCACCCAGCTGACGGTGACGACCGACCCCGCCGATCTGGCGAAAGCCGACTTCATCATCGTCGCCGTGCCCACCCCGGTGGACGAGGCGCATATTCCCGATTTCTCGCCGCTGGTCGGTTCCAGTACCACCGTCGGCAAGTACATGAAAAAAGGCGCAACGGTCGTCTACGAATCCACAGTGTATCCGGGGGCCACCGAAGAGGTCTGCATTCCGATCCTGGAAAAGCTCTCGGGCATGAAGTGGCTGCAGGATTTCCACGTCGGCTACTCGCCCGAGCGGGTCAACCCGGGCGACAAGGAACGCACCATCACCAAAATCGTGAAAGTGGTCTCGGGCGACGATGCCGCCACCCTGGACAAGGTGGCCGAGCTGTATGGTTCGGTGATCACCGCCGGCGTCCACCGCGCGTCCAGCATCAAGGTGGCCGAAGCCGCCAAGGTGATCGAAAACACCCAGCGCGACCTCAACATCGCGCTGATGAACGAACTCTCTCTGATCTTCCACCGCCTGGGCATCGACACGCTGGAAGTGCTGAAGGCGGCCGGCACCAAGTGGAACTTCCTGCCGTTCCGCCCGGGGCTCGTCGGCGGGCACTGCATCGGCGTCGATCCCTACTACCTCACCCACAAGGCCGACATGCTGGGCTACCACCCGCAGGTGATTCTCGCCGGCCGCCGCATCAACGATGGCATGGGCGCGTACGTGGCGCAGGAAACCGTCAAGAACATGATCGCCAACGGTGTGCAGGTGAAGGGTGCCAAGGTCAACGTGCTGGGTCTCACCTTCAAGGAAAACTGCCCCGACCTGCGCAACTCCAAGGTTGTCGACGTGATCCGCGAACTGCAATCCTTCGGTTGCGACGTGCGCGTGCACGACCCGCTCGGCGAAGCCAAGGAAGCCGAACACGAATACGGCATCACGCTCACCGCCTGGGACGCGCTGCCCGCGTGCGACGCGATGGTGGCGGCGGTGTCGCACACGGCCTACCTCGAAAAACCCTTTGCCGAACTCACCGCCAAACTGAAAAAGGGCGGCGCGTTCACCGATGTGAAATCGGCCTACGATCCCGCCGTGGTCAAGGCCGCCGGCTTCACCCTCTGGAGGCTTTGATGCCCGCTGCGTTCGACGCGCTGAAAGGCCGGCTTCAGGCTGCGCCCCAGACCTGGCTGGTCACCGGCGTCGCCGGTTTCATCGGCAGCAATCTGGCCGAGGCGCTGTTGCAGCTCGGCCAGCGCGTCGTCGGTCTCGACAACTTCGCCACCGGCCACCGCCACAATCTCGATCAGGTGCAGGCGAGCGTCGGCGCTGAACGCTGGGGAAATTTCCGTTTCATCGAAGGCGACATCCGTGATGCGGACGCCTGTCGCAACGCGTGCACAGGCGTCGAGTATGTGCTGCATCAGGCTGCGCTCGGTTCGGTGCCGCGTTCACTGGAAGATCCGCTCACCACCCACGCCGCCAACAACACCGGCTTCATCAACATGCTGGTGGCGGCGCGCGACGCGAAGGTGAAGCGCTTCGTCTACGCCGCTTCGTCGTCCACCTACGGCGACCATCCCGGCCTGCCCAAGGTCGAGGACGTCATCGGCAAGCCCTTGTCGCCCTACGCCGTGACCAAGCTGGTGAACGAGCTCTACGCCGATGTGTTCGGCCGTTGCTACGGTACGGAGTCCATCGGCCTGCGCTACTTCAACATCTTCGGCCGCCGCCAGGACCCCAACGGTGCCTATGCGGCCGTGGTCCCCAAGTGGGTGGCGAGCATGATCGCCAACGAGCCGGTCTACATCAACGGTGACGGCGAAACCAGCCGCGACTTCTGCTACATCGACAACGTCATCCAGGCCAACCTGCTGGCGGCGACCAGCCAGCATCCCGAGGCGGCGAACCAGGTCTACAACGTTGCCGTCGGCGACCGCACCACACTCAACCAGCTGTACGAGGCGATTCGTGCCAGCCTGGCCCCCCGTTTTCCGCATCTGGCGGCAGCGAAGCCGGTTTACCGCGATTTCCGCGCCGGCGATGTGCGCCACTCGCTGGCCGATGTCGCCAAGGCCAGAACCCGTCTGGGCTACGAGCCCACGCACCGCATCGGCGAGGGTCTCGCCGAAGCCATGGACTGGTACGTCGCCGACCTGACGGCGCGCTGAGCCTGTCCGGGATCTCCCCACGCGCGCGGGCATAATGGCGCGATGAGAAGCTTGTTCCTGTTCAAGTGGATTCTGGCCGGCTGGCTGGCAGCGGCAGCCGTGCACGCGGCTGCGCTGCCACCCGCCTTTGTCGCCGCCCTGCAGCGCGCGGACATCCCGCTCGATCATGTGGCCGTGGTGGTGCAGCCCCTCGATGCCGATACGCCCTGGCTGACGCACCAGGCCGACGCGGCGCTCAATCCCGCGTCAGTGATGAAACTCGTCACGACTTTTGCCGCCCTCGCGCAGTTGGGCCCCGCCTTTACCTGGACGACTGAAATCGACGCCAGCGGCCCGCTGGAAAACGGCCGCCTCGATGGCGCGTTGCTGGTGCGGGGGCAGGGCGACCCCTCGCTGACGCTGGAGCGGCTGTGGCTGATGCAGCGTGCCCTGCGGGCGCAGGGTGTGCGCCAGGTGAGCGGTGGACTGGTGCTCGACAGCCGCTATTTCGACTTGCCCGAAACCGATCCGGGTGCGTTCGACGGCGAGCCGTTTGCACCCTACAACGCGCCTGCCGGTGCGCTCGTCGCCAATTTCAACGCGGTCACCCTGCGGCTCCAGCCCTCGGCGACCGGGGTGGCGGTGACGCTCGATCCCGATCTACCCGGTGTGACGCTGGTCAACCGCGTGCGCCTGGATGAAACAGCAGCGTGCAACGGCTGGCGCGATGCGCTGGTGCCGGGATTTCTGGATGCTGCCCAGCACGAGCTGGTGATCGAGGGCCGTTATCCAGCGAATTGCGGCGTACAAACCTGGCACCTGAGCCTGTTCGAGCCCGGGCGTACATTTGATGAGGTGTTTCGCGCGCTGTGGCGAGAGTCCGGTGGCGAACTCACGGGCACGCCGCGTGGGGAGGCGACTGCGGCGGTGCCGCTGTTGCGATTTGTGTCCGAGCCCCTGGCCGATGTGCTGAAACGGCTCAACAAGCATTCGAACAACCTGATGACGAAGAATCTGTTTCTCACGCTGGGCGCGCAAGCCGAGGGCGCGCCCGCAACGCCGGAGAAAGGTGCGCGGGCGGTACGGGCGGCGTTGCAGCAGGCTGGCGTCGCAACCGACAAACTGGTGCTGGAAAACGGCTCCGGCCTGTCGCGCTTCGAGCGCGTCAGCGCCGCCATGCTCAACCAGCTGTTGCGTGCGGCCTGGCGCAGCCCGTGGTACGCCGAATTCGAATCGGCGCTGCCCATCGTGGGTCTGGACGGTACGCTGAGCCGGCGCTTTAACGGCAGTACGGCGAACGGCCGCGCCCACCTCAAGACCGGCACCCTGCGCGACGTGTCGGCGCTGGCCGGTGTGGTGCTCGGCCACAACGGCCAGCGGGTCGCGTTCGTCATGCTGGTGAACCATGCTCATGCCGCACAGGCGACCGAGGCGCAGCGCGTGCTGCTGGAATGGGCCGCCGCTGCGGACGGTTCGACGGCGGGTCAGCCATGAATCCCGGCTGTCGCGTGATGGCACTGTTTCTGGTGTTGCTGGCGCTGTTCCAGTCTCTGCCGGTGGCGGTCGATGCCTGGCATGCCGGGCGCTGGCCGGACAGCATGACGGCCTGGCTGCGGCTGGCCCTGCTGCCGGGCGCGCTGTGGCTGTATCTGCGCTATTTCAGCGTGCTCGGCTGCCGCCGCTGCGACGGGACAGACGATGCGCGCTGACCCGCCGGAATGGGCACGCTGGATCGCGCAGGATGCCGATGGCACCTGGTGGGCTTATGAAGCCGAGCCCAATCAGCAGGACCGGGGCTGGTACGAAAACGAGGTGGGCCGCATCCAGCGCCTGGGCTGGACCGACCCGCCCGAAGACTGGGAACGCACGCTGGAACGTGTGCGCTGAAGCCGCCGGTCGGCGCTTACTGGATGGCGCGCGCGACGAAACGCGCGAGCACGGCGTCGCCCTCGATGAGTTCGAGGGCATTGCCGTCGATGCGATAGCCGGTGGTGCGGGCAAAGGCAGCATGCAGGGCGTTTTCCTGTGCCATCAGGTCGGGCGAGCAGGCCATGCGCGTGCTCGCCAGGGGCCCTACGGTCAGCTGGCCGCGTGAGCCAAGGGTGTAGCGTCCCATCAGCTTGTTGCAGCCGCTGCCACCGCTGGCCAGCCCGTCGAGCAGAAGCAGATGCGCTTCGCGCTCCCCGGGCTGGGCGCGCGCAGCCTGCCCGCCCACCTCGACGAGTTTCCAGTAGGTGTCTTCCAGGCTGACGCCGAGCCGTTGTTCGCCGGCGCGCGTCAGGCGCAGGCTGAGACGGTGCGGGGCCTGTCCGGGCAGTGCCTGCACGCCGGCGAATAGCAGCTCGCCGCCGCTGATGAGGGTGGCGCGAATCTGGTACTGGCGCGCGACATCCAGGTCGGCGGAGTAGACCGGTAGCTCGAACGCGAGTGGAACCTGCCGGCCGCGCGTGGCGAGTGCCAGCCGCGCGAGCCGGCCGCCACGCGCATCGAGGGTGGTGTCGATCAGCTCGACCGTCAGCAGGGCATCGGCTGGCAGCGCCATGCGTTCCAGGGTATGCACTTCTCCGCTGATGCGCGCGAGTGGGGCCGCCTGAGCCGGGGCGGCGAGTGCAACAATCAGGAGGGGCAGCACACGTTCAAGCATGATTCGACTCGTCGGCAATCTGGTGGGTCCACACCATGGCTTCGATCTCCGCCACCGTCAGGTCGGACAGTGACAGCCCGCCTGCCGCGTCCAGCAGGGTCAGCGTATGGCCCAGATCCTGTTGTTCGACGCTTTCGACCAGATCGAGCAGCGCACCCAGCGTGCCTTCGCGACGCAGCAGGGCTGCGTTCATCGTGTCACCCAGGTTGAGATCCTGGAGGATCTCGGCGAGGGGCTTGCCGATGACGTTCTCGATCAGCGAAAAAATCCCGGCCATGAACGCCTGGTCGCGCAGGGCCGCATCACCGCCCCGGCGCTGCGCAAGCAACTCCATCATGCGGCCCCGCGCAGCCGCCATCAGCAGCAGCGGGCTCGGGTAGGGCGTGCCTTCCTGCAGGGTGAATACCAGCAGCTGCAACCAGCGCTGCAACTGCTTGCGCCCGAGCAGCATGATCGCCTGGGACACCGTTTCTATCCTGCGTACTGCCCCGCCACCGGCCGAATTCACCAGGCGCAGCAGGTTGTAGGTGAGGTTGGCATTCTGCTTGAACACCCGCTCGATCTCGGCGGTGTCGGCGTCGGCCAGCACCAGGTCGAGCAGTTCCAGCAGGGCAAGCTGTGCGGGGTTGGCGCGCTTCACGCTGAGCACGGCCGGCTTGGCAAAGTAATAGCCCTGAAAAAGCTCGAAGCCCAGCGCACGACAGAAGTCTGCCTGTTCGTGGCTGTCGATCTTTTCAGCCAGCAGCTTGACCGGCCATTGCCGCAACTGCCCGACGAGCGCGCGCAGCGCGTCATCCGTATGCTGCATGAGGTCGATCTTGACGATATCCGCTAGCGCCAGCAGCGGGCGGTAGCTGTCATCAAAGACAAAATCATCCAGCGCGATGCGGTAACCCATTTGCTTGAGCGCATGGCAGCGTGCGACGACCGCGTCGGTGACGGTCACGGTTTCCAGCAGTTCGAGCACGACCTGTTCACGCGGCAGGATTTCGACCAGATCCGACAGCAGCATTTCGGCGTTGACGTTGATGAAGCCGAGGTGGGGACCCAGCACGGCCTGGGCACCCATTTCACTGAAGGCGTGCTGGATCACGCTGGCTGTCGCCTGCATGTCGTCGGTTACGCCGGCTGCCTGCGTGCGACCCGAGCGGAACAGCAGTTCGAAGGCCACGACGCGCTGGTCGCGGTCGAGTATGGGCTGCCGCCCGAGGAAGATTTCGGTTGTGGGCACGGTTAGAGGCCGAGGCTGCTCCAGAGTGCGTCAACGCGCGCTTTCACGCCTGCGTCCATGACGATGGGCGTGCCCCATTCGCGGGTGGTTTCGCCCGGCCATTTGTTGGTCGCGTCGATGCCCATCTTGCTGCCCAGTCCCGACACCGGGCTCGCAAAATCCAGGTAGTCGATGGGCGTGTTTTCGACCAAGAGCGTATCGCGCGCCGGATCGACGCGCGTAGTCAGTGCCCACATCACTTCCTGCCAGTCGCGCACGTTCACGTCGTCGTCCATCACCAGGATGAACTTGGTGTACATGAACTGCCGCAGAAAACTCCAGATGCCGAACATCACGCGCTTGGCGTGGCCGGGGTAGGCTTTTTTCATGCTCACCACCGCCATGCGGTACGAGCAGCCTTCGGGCGGCAGGTAAAAATCGACGATCTCGGGAAATTGCTTCTGCAGCAGCGGCACGAAGACTTCGTTTAACGCCACGCCCAGAATCGCCGGTTCGTCCGGCGGCTTGCCGGTGTAGGTGCTGTGATAGATCGGGTCGCGGCGCAGGGTGATGCGCTCGACGGTGAAAACGGGGAAATGATCCTGCTCGTTGTAATAGCCGGTGTGGTCGCCATAAGGCCCTTCCAAAGCTGTCTCGCCGGGATGGATCACGCCTTCGAGCACGATTTCTGCGGTGGCCGGCACCTGCAGATCGTTGCCCAGACACTTCACCACTTCGGTTTTCGCGCCGCGAAGGAGCCCGGCGAACTGGTATTCCGAGAGGGAATCCGGTACCGGCGTCACCGCGCCCAAGATCGTCGCCGGGTCGGCACCGAGCGCGACCGACACCGGAAACGGCTCGCCCGGATGCGCGAGCGTGTGTTCGCGGAAATCCAGCGCGCCGCCGCGATGCGCGAGCCAGCGCATGATGAGCTTGTTTTTGCCGATGACCTGCTGGCGGTAGATGCCGAGGTTCTGGCGCATTTTGTGCGGGCCGCGCGTCACGGTCAGCCCCCAGGTCACGAGCGGAGCCACGTCGCCCGGCCAGCAGTGCTGGATCGGCAGGCGCGATAAATCCACGTCCGCGCCCTCCCACACCACGTCCTGACACGGCGCGCTGCGCACTTCCTTCGGTGCCATGTTGAGCACCTGCTTTAACACCGGCCATTTTTCCCACGCGTCGCGCAGGCCCTTCGGCGGCTCGGGTTCCTTCAGATACGCGAGCAGCTTGCCGACTTCGCGCAGCCGCGCCGGATCGTCCTCGCCCATGCCAAGCGCGACGCGCTTGACCGTGCCGAAAAGGTTGGCGAGCACCGGGATCGTGTGGCCTTTCGGGCGCTCGAACAACAGCGCAGGCCCACCCGCGCGCAGCACGCGGTCGGCGATTTCGGTCATTTCCAGATACGGATCGACCTCGACGGCGATGCGTTTGAGCTCGCCCATTTTTTCGAGTTGCGCGATGAAGTCGCGCAGGTCGCGGTAGATCATCCTGGAAACCTCAGTTGGACGCGCCCGATGGTGCGTCGGATCGGGTGACTGCCGCGAAGCAACGACGCCGCGGGCCGGGGCCCGCTAGGAGGCGCGACAAAGGCAGGCGCATGAGCCGGCGTGCCAGCGGGTGCGTAGCGGGCTCACCCTGGCGATGAATAGGATCGAAGGTGGAAAATTCAGTATTCATACAGGCCTCATCAGGGTGATAAGCGATCAACTGAGGTTTTTAGGATCGAGTGCGGATCCGTTGCAGTAAGGCCGTCGTCGAGGTGTGATGCCGGAAGGGGATGGAATGCACGCTGCCTCCCCAGGCCATGACTTCGGCCGCGCCGACGATGCGGTCGGGCGACCAGTCGCCGCCTTTCACCAGCACGTCGGGGTGGGTGGCGAGGATGAGATCGAGCGGGGTATCGGTGTCGAACGGAATGACCAGCGAAACTGACTCCAGTGCGGCGAGCAGGGCCAGGCGGTCCTCCTGGCGGTTGATCGGGCGGTCGTCGCCCTTGCCCTGGCGTTTCACCGAGGCATCACTGTTCACGCCCACGACCAGCGACGCGCCCAGGGCGCGCGCTTCGTCAAGGTAGGTGACATGGCCGCGATGGAGGATGTCGAAACAGCCGTTGGTGAACACCAGCGGGCGCGGCAGGGCGGCCAGTGCTGCGGCAAGCGTGTCGGCCCCGACGATCTTGCGCTCGAAACGGATGCCGCCCATGGCGTTCAGTTGATGTACTCGAACAGCGTGACGACCTTGGTGACGCCGGCCGTGGTGCGTGCGACATCAGTGGCAGCGTCGGCCTCGGCCTGTGAAACCAGACCCATCAGGTATACCACGCCGGCTTCGGAGACGACCTTGATCTTGATGCCGGGCACACGCTCGTCTCGGAGCATGCGGGTTTTTACCTTGCTGGTGAGCGCCACGTCATTGGCGTCCGAGGTGAGCGAGGTCACACCGGAAATCGCGAGCTCGTTGAATACGGTGCGTACGTCAGGAATGCTTTTGATCACATCCGTCGCCCGTACGCGGGTGTCTTCATCAGGCACCTGCCCGGTGAGCAGAACCTGGCGGTTGTAGCTGGTGGCGGAGATGTTGTCGGTCTTTTGCGGAAAGGCTTCGCGCAGGCGGTTCATGGCGCGGATCTCGATTTCCTGGTCGCCGACGTAGACGCCGGCGGTGCGCCGGTCGAGTGCGACCGAGGTGCCCACGGCTGCGCCGCCGACCACGGCGGTTGCACAGCCCTGAAGTTGCAGGACGGCCAGGCCGGCAAGGGCGAGGGGGATCAGTTTGTTCATTCTTCAACTCCTAATAAAACGCTGTCCACCGCATCGCACAGGCAATGGATGGTCAACAGATGGACTTCCTGGATGCGTGCCGTGGATTCGGCCGGCACGCACAGGAAGACGTCGGCTTCGGTCATTTGTTCCGCCAGCCGACCGCCGCTGTGGCCGGTGAGCGCGATGACATTGATGCCCCGGCCATGCGCCGCGTCCACCGCAGCCAGTACGCTGGGCGAGTTGCCGCTGGTGGAAATGGCGAGCAGGACATCGCCCGGCTGGCCCAGGGCTTTCACCTGGCGCGCAAAAATCTGTTCGTAGGCGTAGTCGTTGGCGATCGAGGTCAGGGTCGAGGTGTCGGTGGTGAGCGCGATCGCTGCGAGTCCCGGCCGCTCCTGCTCGAAGCGGTTGATCATTTCTGACGAGAAATGCTGGGCGTCGGCCGCCGATCCCCCATTGCCGCAGGCAAGAATCTTGTTGCCCTGCGCCAGCGCGTGGATCATCAGCCGGGCGGCCGATTCTATGCGGGGCGCAAGGGTTTCTGCGGCGTTGAGCTTGGTCTGGGCAGAAGCCTGGAAGTGGCCGTGGATGCGGTCGGTAAGCGGCATGGACAGGCGGCAGGGACGGGACGCCGGATTATCCCATATCGTCGAAGGCGTTCCGCAACCAATCCGGTTGGCTGTCGTCGCGCATCGCCACCACATCAAATCGGCAGGCGGGCAGGGTCTTCAGCGTGGCGAGATACGCGCGGGCGGTGGCGAGCAGCTTTTTCTGCTTGGCCGGCGTCACGCTGGCCAGGCCGTCGCCGAAGTCGCGATGGTTGCGCAGCCGCACCTCCACAAACACCAGCGTCTCGTCGTCCCGCATGATCAGGTCGATTTCGCCAAAACGGCAGCGCCAGTTGTGCGTGACGGGCGTGAGCCCCTGTTTTTTCAACCAGGCTTCGGCGCGTGCTTCGGCGGTCTGGCCCAGCAGGGTTTTCAACATCTGCGACAATGACGGCACATGAACGAGTCGTCACATCATACCCGCCTGCCGCCCGCGCTCTACGTCGTCGCCACCCCCATCGGCAACCTCGGTGACATCACCCTGCGGGCGCTCGAAACCCTGAAGCAGGTTGATCGCGTCGCGGCCGAGGACACGCGCGTATCCGGGCAATTGCTCGCGCATTTCGGCATCCAGAAATCGCTCGCGTCGATCCGTGAACACAATGAACGCGAAGCGGCGGACAAGGTCATCGCCTGGATCGTAGCCGGCGAGGCTGTCGCCTACGTCTCTGACGCGGGCACCCCGGCGATTTCCGACCCCGGAGCGCGCCTGGTCGCGGCGGTGCGAGCGGCGGGTCTTGCCGTCGTGCCGATTCCCGGTGCCTCCGCCGTGACAACCGCGCTCTCCGCCGCAGGTGTTGCGCCCGGTCCCTGGCTGTTTCATGGCTTTCTGTCGCCCAAGGCCGGCGCACGCGAGGCCGAAATCAAATCGCTGGCGAGCCTGCCTGCGGCGCTGGTGTTCTACGAAGCGCCACATCGCATCGTCGAGACCGTGGCGGCGCTGGCCGCATTGCTGGGCGCGCGCGATCTCACCCTCGCACGCGAACTCACCAAGAAATTCGAGACCCTCCACACCCTGCCGCTGGCGGACGCTGTCGCCTGGCTGCAGGCCGACGCCAACCGGGTGCGTGGTGAATTCGTCGTCGTCGTGCATCCGCCCGCCTCTGCGGAAGCCGCCGGCGATCCCGAGGCGCTGCGCGTGCTCGACATTCTCGCGGGCGAACTGCCGCCGACGCTCGCCGCCAAGCTTGCCGCTAAAATCACCGGCCGCACCAAGGCCGAGCTCTACCAGATGACGCTCAAGAACAAATGACCGACACGCTTACGATCACCCGCCCTGACGACTGGCACATCCACTTTCGCGATGGGGCCGCCATGCAGAGCGTGCTGCCGGACACCGCGCGCGTGTTCGGTCGCGCCATCGCCATGCCCAACCTCAAGCCGCCGGTGACGACCACGCTGCTTGCGGACGAATACCGTGCGCGGCTGCTGGCGGCGGTGCCGGCGGACGTGGCGTTCGAACCGCTGATGACGCTGTATCTCACCGACAACACCACGCCGGACGAGATCCGGCGGGCGAAGGCGAGCGGTTTCGTCCACGCGGTGAAGTACTACCCGGCCGGCGCGACGACGAATTCGGATTCCGGCGTCACCGATCTGGTGCGCGCCTATCCCGCCATTGCGGCCATGGAAGAAGTGGGGATGCCGCTGTTGCTGCACGGCGAAGTGGTCGATGCCGACATCGACGTATTCGACCGCGAGGCGGTGTTCATCGAACGTTACCTTACGCGGTTGATGCAGGATTTTCCGCGCCTGAAGATCGTGCTTGAACACATCACCACCCGGCAGGCAGCCGATTTCGTGGCGAGCGCACCGGCCAACGTGGCGGCGACGATCACCGTGCATCACCTGCTGTACAACCGCAACGCCATGTTCCGTGGTGGCATCCGCCCGCATTTCTATTGCCTTCCCATCCTCAAGCGCGAATCGCACCGGCAGGCGCTGGTGGCAGCGGCGATTTCCGGCAATCCCAAATTCTTCCTCGGCACCGATTCCGCGCCGCACGCGGTGGGGGCCAAGGAGTCGTCGTGCGGGTGTGCGGGCATTTACACCGCGCACGCGGCGATCGAACTCTACGCCGAGGTTTTCGAGGATGCCGGCGCGCTGGACCGGCTGGAAGCCTTTGCCAGCTTTCATGGGGCGGATTTCTATGGTCTGCCGCGCCATGCCGACACCCTCACGCTGCGCCGTGAAAGCTGGCCGGTGCCGGCCAATCTGTCGCTCGGCAGTGAAAGCCTGATCCCCTTGCGTGCGGGCGAATCGGTGAGGTGGCGGGTGGTGTGAGGCAATAAAAACGGCAGACCAGGGGATGTCTGCCGTCGGCGGAAGCGAGTCAGCACTTCCAAGAGGCACGCGGCCTTGCGCCGCGCGGAGGAGGGCTTAGGGCATACGA
This sequence comes from Hydrogenophilales bacterium, assembly GCA_041639515.1. Taxonomy (GTDB): domain Bacteria; phylum Pseudomonadota; class Gammaproteobacteria; order Burkholderiales; family Thiobacillaceae; genus Thiobacillus. The sequence continues at coordinate 14,429 of JBEQCD010000033.1, forward strand.
CTCCCCACGGGCTTCAGTCCATAGTGGATCGGAGTCCTTTAGGGGAACGCAGGAATGGTGGGTTCCACCCCCGAGTTCATGGCTTCGGGATGGTGCGATGTCACCAGCATCCGGATTTCTTCCGTGCGGCCTGCCGGCACGTCCACCATCATCAGTACGTGCCCGGCGGCCAGCAGGGCGTCGAAGCCTTTGAGGCGGGAATTCGGAATCGAGCTGGCGACCATGCTGGCCACCCAGGCCCCGAAGGCCGCGCCGATCAGGGCGGTCAGCAGGATGGTGACGAGCTGGAGGTCGACCCCGGCGGGTGGGAAAAACACGGCGACCAGCCCGGCCACGATCCCGATGCCGCCGCCGATGGCCAGGCCGGTTTCCGCGCCGTGCACCACGTCCGACGTTTGCAGGATGGAAGCCTCGTTGAGGCCGTTGAGTGCCACGCCTTCCCGGGCCATGACATGGATATGCTGGTCTTCGATGCGGGCCAGCAGCAGTTCGTCGCGAATATGGCGCGCGCTGACGGTGTCCGGCACCGTGAAATACAGACGTCTTCTCATGACAGTCTCCTGACGGGGGCAAGGATTGCCCCGGTCACTTCGGCTTAGCAAATCGTCAGGACGAGTCAAGCAGCATTTATACTGCGGGTGGAAAAGTTGGCCAGACAGCCGCTGCCGCGCAAGCGGGAGAGGAAAGTCCGGGCTCCACAGAGCGGGATGACGGCTAACGGCCGTACGCCGTGAGGCGAGGAACAGGGCCACAGAGACGAGCGTATTCAGTTACGGTGAAACGCGGTAACCTCCATCCGGAGCAACACCAAATAGGCGGACGTTGATGCTGCTCGCTGAGTCCGCGGGTAGGTGGCTTGAACCGGCCAGCAATGGCCGGTCTAGAGGAATGGTTGTCCACGACAGAACCCGGCTTACCGGCTGACTTTTCCACTCTTATTTAATTCAATGGCTTACGTGTGCTTTCTAAAATTCAATCAATAATTAGCGCCTAAGCATCGGTTTTTCCAGAAACTTATCCACACCCAAAATCCACCCCTAAGTCTTTGAGGCATAGGGGTTTTTTTGCGTCCGTCGTATTGACTCCCCCAAAACTATCCCCTAAAGTGGGAGCAGGTGGTGGATGGTGGGATTTTGTGGGAGACTGCGCCCGTTCCATCGTGCCCAAAATAATCGAGAGGGGAGACATGTTTCGGGGTGTGGCGACGGTCAGTCTGGATAGCAAAAGCCGGCTCGTGGTGCCGGCGCGCTATCGCGACGCCCTCCTTGTCAATGGCGGGGGGCGTGTCGTGGTCACGGCCGATCCCACCCGCTGCCTCCTGCTCTACGCCCTGCCCGAGTGGGAGCCCATCGAGAAAAAGCTCAATCGTCTGTCCGATTTCGATCCGCGCATGCGCGGCCTCAAGCAATTGCTGGTGGGCTATGCGCACGACACCGAAATGGATACGGCGGGACGCATCCTGCTGCCGCCCATGCTGAAGAAGTTTGCCGACTTCGATAAGAACGTTGTGATGGTGGGGCAGGGCAACAAGATCGAGTTGTGGAACGAGACGCGCTGGGACGACAAGATCGACCAGGCGCTGGGATTTGACGGGGGCGACGCGCTGCCGCCCGAGCTGGAAGGGTTTACGTTGTGACCGATTCCGCCCATGTGCCGGTGCTGGCACAGGAGGCGGTGGCGGCGCTGGCGATCGACCCGGACGGTGTCTATGTGGACGGCACTTTCGGGCGGGGTGGGCATAGCCGCCTGATCCTGGACCAGCTGGCAGCCGGTGGCCGGTTGATCGCGCTGGATCGCGATCCCGATGCCATCCGGGCCGGTTCGGCCCTGGTCGACCCCCGGCTCACGTTGGTGAGGCGGGCGTTTTCGAATTTGGGTGCAGTGCTCGACGAGCTGGGTGTGGTGCAGGTGAACGGAATTCTGCTGGATATCGGCGTGTCGTCGCCGCAGCTCGACGACGCGGCACGCGGTTTCAGCTTCCGGGTCGACGCGCCGCTCGACATGCGCATGGACCCGGAATCGGGCCAGTCCGCTGCGGACTGGCTGGCGACGGCGACGGAGGGGGAGATCGGTGAAGTCATCCGCAACTACGGGGAAGAGCGGTTTGCTCGATCGATTGCGCGCGCGATTGTTGCGGCACGGCAAGACGCACCGCTCCGCACAACGGGGCAACTTGCGAACCTCATCGCAGCAACCGTCAAAAAACGCGAGCCGGGGCAACATCCGGCCACGCGGAGCTTCCAGGCTTTACGGATTCATCTCAACCGCGAACTCGAAGAATTGAGCACTGTGCTGCCGCAATGCGTTGACCGGCTCCTGCCTAACGGGCGCCTCGCCGTGATCAGTTTCCATTCGCTCGAAGATCGCATCGTCAAGCGCTTCATGCGCGACGAGGCGCTGGGTGAGCAGCCGCCCGCCCGGTTACCGATTCCGGCGGCGCAGATCAAGCCGGGGCGACTCAAGCTCATTGGTCGCGCGCAGCATGCAGACGCGGCCGAAGTGGCGGCCAACCCGCGCTCGCGCAGTGCGGTGCTGCGGGTGGCGGAGCGCTGCGCATGAGCCGGGTCAACATTGTGCTCGCCCTGCTGCTGATCGCCTGTGCGCTCGCCGTCATCCAGGCCCAGCATCGCTCGCGCACCTATTTCATCGAACTGGAGCGACTTAAAAAAGAGGCGCGGTCGCTCGATGAGCAATGGGGGCAGTTGCAGCTCGAACAGAGTACCTGGGCCAACCCGGCACGGGTGGACGCCGTGGCCCGGCAGCAGCTTGGCCTGCTCGCGCCCACGCCGGACCGCATCCATGTGGAAACCGGGCCTGACGCACCGTGAACTACCACTCGCGCAAACTTCTCAAGCTGAACCTCGCCCCCTGGCGGCTTGCCACGGTTGCGGGTCTGCTGCTGGGTGGTCTGGTGCTGGTGGGGGCGCGAGCCTTCTATCTGCAGGGGCTCAATACCGATTACCTGCAGGGCAAGGGGGATGCGGTCGCCAACCGCAACCTCACCCTGCCGGCGCATCGTGGCCAGGTCTCCGACCGCCATGGCCAGTTGCTGGCGATCAGCACGCCGGTGGAAACCTTGTGGGCACGTCCGGCCGATCTGAAGCTGACCGACAGCCAGCGGGTGCAGTTGGCCGCCGCACTCGACATGCCGCGCGCTGCACTCGACAAGCGGCTGGCGCATCGCACCCGGGGTGAGTTCAACGTGAAGCGGCCGGTCACGCCGGAGCAGGCAGCAAAGATTGCGGCCATGGGCGCACCCGGCCTGGTGCTGCGACGCGAATTCCGCCGCTACTATCCGGCGGGCGATGTGGCGGCACATGTCGTGGGCTTCACCAACATCGACGACGTGGGCCAGGAAGGTGTCGAGCGCGCCTATCAGGACTGGCTCGCGGGCCGGGCCGGCGAACGTCAGATCATGCGTGACCGTCGCGGCAACGTGATCCGTGACCGCGCCCCGATCAAGACCGCGCAGATGGGCGGCAATCTCGCGCTGGCGCTGGACCTGAAGATCCAGTATCTGGCGCATCGCGAACTTGCCGCCGCCATTGCCAAGCACAAGGCCAAGGGCGGCAGCGTGGTGGTGCTCGACGCGAAAACCGGCGAGATCCTTGCGCTTGCCAACCAGCCCAACTTCAACCCCAACAATCGCCGCAACTACCAGCCCGGACCGATGCGCAACCGTGCGGTGATCGACACCTTCGAGCCGGGGTCGACCATCAAGCCCTTCGTTGCAGCCGCCGTGCTGGAGCGGGGGCTGTTCCGTCCCGACAGCGTGATCGACACGCCAGAAACCTATCGCGTGGCCACCAAGCTGGTGCGCGACGTACATCCGCATCCGCAGATGACGGTCACCGAAATCATCCAGAAATCGAGCAACGTCGGTGCGGTCAAGCTGGCGATGAGCCTGACGTCCCAGCAGTACTGGGATGTGCTGCACCGCTCCGGATTCGGCGAGCTGCCGGGCTCGGGCTTTCCGGGTGAAACGGCGGGCCGGCTGCGTGATGCCGCCACCTGGAAACCGGTCGAACACGCCACCATGGCCTACGGTTATGGGCTCTCGGTGAGCCTGCTGCAACTGTCGCGAGCCTACATGGCATTTGCCAACGACGGCGAGGTGATGCCGCTGTCCTTCCTCAAGCGCGAGCCGCAGGAAATCGTCGGCGAACGCGTCTTCTCGCCGGCCGTGGCGCGTGAAGTGCGCAGCATGATGGAGGCCGTGACGCAGGAGGGCGGCACCGGCCTGCGCACGCGCGTCCCGGGCTATCGCGTCGCCGGCAAGACCGGCACGGCGCACAAGCTGGTCGATGGCCGCTATGCGCCGGACCGCTATCTGTCTTCGTTTGTGGGCATGGCTCCGGCGTCGAATCCGCGTCTCATCATCGGGGTGGTGGTCGACGAGCCTTCGGACGGCGTTTATTACGGCGGCAGCGTGGCCGGCCCGGTGTTTGCCCAGGTGATGGCGGCCAGCCTGCGTCAGCTGGGTCTGCCGCCGGACGTACCGGAAACCGCCACGCATATGACCCAGCATGTCGTGCGGCCGGGAGGCGGGGCGTAATGGCGAAATCGGCTTCTCGCAAATCCATGCCTGCGCCCGCCATCAACGAGACGGTGCCGCACATCCTGGCGCGCCTCGGCGTGCCGGTGTCGGAGCTGGTGAACGACAGCCGCAAGGCCGCCCCCGGTGCCGTGTTTGCCGCTTATCCCGGTGATGCGCGCGACGGCCGCGACTTCATTCCGCAAGCAGTGGCGCAGCGCATCGACGGCGTGCTCTGGGACGCTGACCACTTTCAGTGGGATCCCGCCCTGCCGGTCCCCAACGCGGGCGTGGTCGACCTGCGCCACCGCATCGGTGAAATTGCCGCCCATATCTACGGCGAGCCTTCGCGCGCCCTGCACATGGTCGGCGTGACGGGCACCAACGGCAAGACCTCGGTGGCGCACTGGGTTGCGCAGAGCCTCACCTGGCTGGGGCGGAAAACCGCCGTGATCGGCACCGTCGGCAACGGCTTTCCGGGCGCGCTGACGCCCACCCTGAACACCACGCCCGATGCCATCGCCCTGCAGCAACGCCTGGCGCACTACCGGCAGCAGGGCGCTGCTGCCTGTGCCATGGAGGTGTCCTCGCACGGCCTGGCGCAGGGCCGCGTCAACGGCACCGCCTTCAACGTGGCCGTGCTCACCAATCTCTCGCGCGACCATCTCGATTACCACGGCGACATGGAAAACTACGCCGCTGCCAAGGCGCGCCTGTTTGCCTGGCCCGGCCTGGAAAGCGTCGTGCTCAATCTCGACGATGCCTTCGGCCAGCAACTCGAAGGGGAAACCCGCCCGGCCCGGGTTGCGGGATACGGGTTTACGCGCGGTGCCGTCATCGGCGAAGGCCTGCGGCTGACCCGGGCTGGTCTCGCCATGAAGGTGCGCACCGACTGGGGTGATGCCGACATTGCCGCGCCCCTGGTGGGCCGCTTCAACGCAGCCAACCTGCTGGCCGTGCTCGCCACCCTGCTGGTGTCGGGGGTGGGACTTGCCGATGCCTGCGCGGCGCTCGCCCATGTTGCGCCGCCGCCGGGCCGCATGGAAACCCTGGGCGGGGGCGTGCATCCTCTGGTCGTGGTCGATTACGCGCACACGCCGGACGCGCTGGAAAAAGTGCTGGCCACCCTGCGTGAAAGCCTCGAAGGCGGTCGCCTGATTTGCGTGTTCGGCTGCGGCGGCAATCGCGACAAGGGCAAGCGCCCGGTTATGGGAGAGGTGGCCGCGCACGGCGCCGATGAAGTCTGGATCACCAGCGACAACCCGCGCCATGAACCGCCGGGCGAGATCATCGAGGCCATACACGCCGGCGCGCGCACAGCTGCCGCGAAAAAAACGCTGCATGTGGAAGCGGATCGCGCCCGTGCCATCTTCGAAGCCATTGGCGGTGCCCATCAGGGCGACGTCGTGCTCATCGCCGGCAAGGGCCACGAGGACTACCAGGAGATCGGCGATGAACGCCATCCTTTCTCCGACGCAGCGATGGCGAGAAAGGCACTGGCTGCGTGGACATGAGCGACCGAGCCTGCGCAGCTGCGAGCAACGCGAATGGCCACATGCGCCGACGCGAAGCCTGCGCACATCTACGCTCTGTCAGAGGCGTGGACATGAGCGACCGAGCCTGCGCAGCTGCGAGCAACGCGAATGGCCACATGCGCCGACGCGGAGTGGCTGGGCCTGCGCGCGACCTGAGGGAGGCGCGGACATGATGTTCAGGCTATCCGAAGCCGCCGCCATGCTGGGTGTCCCGTTCGCCGGCTCCGATGCGCCCGTGCTGCGCGTATCCACCGACAGCCGCAGCATCCAGCCGGGCGATCTCTTCATTGCCCTGCGCGGCGAAAAATTCGATGGCGGGGCGTATGCCGAAGACGCGCTGCGGCAGGGGGCGGCAGGCGTGGTGCTCGACCACGCCCAGGCCCCGGCTGTGACGCAGGCAATCCGGGTCGACGATACCCGGCTGGCGCTGGGCCGGCTGGCGGCCGCGTGGCGTGCCCGCTTCGACCTGCCCGTGGTGGCGCTCACCGGCAGCAATGGCAAGACCACGGTGAAGGAAATGCTGGCTGCCATCCTGCGTGCGGAAACCGGTGACGCAGAGGCAGTGCTCGCCACCGAGGGCAATCTCAACAACGACATCGGTGTGCCACAGATGCTGCTGCGCCTGCGGCCGCACCATCGTTTCGCCGTATTTGAAATGGGCATGAACCATGCCGGCGAGATCGATTACCTGACCCGGCTGGCCCGCCCCGATGTGGCGCTGGTGAACAATGCCCTCACCGCGCACATCGGCAATCTGGGGTCGGTCGAGGCCATCGCGCGGGCCAAGGGTGAAATCTTCAATGGCCTGTCGGACGCCGGCATTGCCGTGATCAATGCGGACGACGCTCACGCCCCGCTCTGGCGCGAGGCCAACGCACAGCGCATCGTGGTCGATTTCGGCCAGCACGCGGATGCGCGCGTGCGTGGCGACATCGCGACCCACGCCTTCGGTTCGCGGCTCGCCATCCATCTGCCCAATGCCACGCTCGAAATCGAGCTCGCCATGCCCGGCAGCCACAACGCGATGAACGCGCTGGCTGCCGCCGCACTGGCGTTCACGCTCGATGTCGATCATCGCAGCATCGTCGCCGGCCTCACAGCCTTCACAGGTGTGAAAGGCCGCCTGCAACGCAAGCCGGCCCTGCACGGCAGCACGCTCATCGACGACACCTACAACGCCAACCCCGATTCGGTGAAGGCTGCGCTGGCCGTACTGGCCGCCCAGTCCGGCAAGAAGCTCCTGGTGCTGGGCGACATGGGTGAACTGGGCCAGGACGCTGCCGCCCTGCACGCGGAAATCGGGCTGGCCGCGCGCGAAGCCGGCACTGACCGCCTGCTGGCGCTGGGCGAGCTGACGAAGGCAACCGTCGGCGCGTTCGGTCATGGGGCCATGCACTTCGACCGCATCGAAGCCTTGCTGGCCGAACTTGAAACCGCGCTGGACGCCGACACCACCGTGCTGGTGAAGGGGTCGCGCTTCATGAAGATGGAACGCGTGGTGAACCGTTTCCTGGAGACGCACTGACATGCTGCTTTGGCTCTTTCAACAACTGGGTCAGGACATCCGGGCGTTCAACGTCTTCAACTACCTGACGCTGCGTGCCGTGCTGGCCACACTCACGGCGCTGACCATTTCCTTCATCGTCGGGCCGGCGATGATCCGCAAGCTCACCGCGCTGAAAATCGGCCAGTCGGTGCGCAACGACGGCCCGCAGACGCATCTGGTCAAATCCGGCACGCCCACCATGGGCGGCGCATTGATCCTGGTGTCGGTGACCGTGACCACCCTGCTGTGGGCGGATTTGTCGAATCATTATGTCTGGGTGGCGCTCGCCACCCTGGTGGGGTTTGGCGTCATTGGCTGGGTCGACGACTGGCGCAAGGTGGTGGAGAAGAACTCGCGCGGCCTGCCCAGCCGCTGGAAGTACTTCTGGCAGTCAGTGATCGGCCTCGCTGTTGCCGTCTACCTCTGGCAGAGCGCCAGTCTGCCGTCGCATACCGAACTGATCCTGCCTTTCGTCAAGCACGGCACCATCGCGCTGTCGGCGTTCGCCTTCATCGCGCTGACGTATTTCGTCATCGTCGGGGCGTCCAACGCCGTGAACCTGACCGACGGCCTTGACGGCCTGGCGATCCTGCCCACGGTGATGGTCGCCTCGGCACTCGCCATCTTTGCCTACGTCGCCGGCAACGCCGTGTTCTCCAAATACCTGGGCCTGCCGTTCGTGCCGGGTGCGGGCGAACTGGCCATCTTCTGTGCCGCCATGGCGGGCGCGGGGCTGGCCTTCCTGTGGTTCAACGCCTATCCGGCCGAGGTCTTCATGGGTGACGTCGGCGCGCTGGCGCTCGGTGCGGCACTCGGCGTGGTCGCCGTCATCGTGCGACAGGAAATCGTGCTCTTCATCATGTGCGGCGTGTTCGTCATGGAAACGCTCTCGGTCATGGTGCAGGTGGCCTCGTTCAAGCTCACCGGCAAGCGCGTCTTCCGCATGGCCCCCATCCACCACCACTACGAGCTCAAGGGCTGGAAGGAAAACCAGGTGGTGGTGCGTTTCTGGATCATCAGCATGATGCTGGTGCTGATTGGCCTCGCGAGTCTGAAAATCCGATGAACGCCACCATGATGAAACGCAGCGCGGGAAGGTTTGGGGGAGACTCATGTGACGGCGGAGCCGGCACGTTATGGCGACACCAGAACCTGCCCGTGCGTTTCTGGATCATCAGCATGATGCTGGTGCTGATTGGCCTCGCGAGTCTGAAAATCCGATGAACTACGACAGTCTCGACCTCGCCGGCAAACGCACCCTGGTCCTGGGCCTGGGCGACACAGGCCTGTCGTGCGCCCGCTGGCTGCGCGCGCGCGGCGCGCAGGTGTCGGTGGCCGACAGCCGGCTGGCACCCCCGCAGGCAGAGCGCCTTGCGGCCCTGCTGCCGGATGTGCCGCTGACGGCCGGGCAGTTCGACCCTGCGCAGCTGGCCGCAGCCGAGCTGCTCGTCGTCAGTCCGGGTGTGCCGCTGGCCGAGCCGGCGGTGGCCGCTGCGATGGCAGCAGGCGTCGAAGCCGTGGGGGATGTCGAACTGTTTGCCCGTGCCATCCGCGCGCTCAACGACGCACGCGAACACCCCATGCGCGTGCTCGCCATTACCGGCAGCAACGGCAAGAGCACCGTCACCGCCATGTGCGGCGACATGTGCCGCATGGCCGGGCTGGAAACCTGCGTGGCCGGCAACATCGGCCTGCCGGTGCTCGACGCCCTCTACGAGATCGAGCAGGGCTTCGCCCCCACGCCGCAGGTCTGGGTGCTGGAGCTGTCGTCGTTCCAGCTGGAAACCACGAGCAGCCTCGCTGCCGACGCGGCGACTGTGCTCAATCTGTCGGAAGACCACATGGATCGCTACGCCGACATGGACGCCTACGCGGCGGCCAAGGCCCGCATCTTCAGCGGTAACGGCGTACAGGTGCTGAACCGCGACGACGCGCGTTCGATGGCGATGGCCTTGCCGGGCCGGCAAGTGGTCAGCTTTGGACTTGACCGTTGCCCGCGCGAGGAAAACTTTGGCCTGTGCGAAGACGAGCTCTGCCTGGGCGGCGACATGCTGATGCCCATTGCCGCGCTGCCGGTTGCCGGTCTGCACAACGCCGCCAATGCGCTGGCGGCGCTGGCACTCACCCGTGCGATAGACCTGCCGATGGAAGCGCTGCTGCGCGGGCTGGTTCATTTCACCGGACTGCCGCACCGCGTCGAGAAAGTCGCCGAAATCGAAGGCGTGACCTATTACGACGACTCCAAGGGCACCAATGTGGGTGCGACCGAAGCGGCGCTGTATGGCATGGGGGCGACCAAGGCCGTGGTGATCCTGGGCGGTGATGGCAAGGGCCAGGACTTTGCGCCGCTGAAGGCTGCGGTCGAAGCCAATGCCCGTGCCGTGCTGTTGATCGGGCGTGATGCCCCGCTGATCGAGGCCGCTATCGCCGGTTGCGGCATTCCTGTCTACCCCGCCGCGACGCTGCCCGAGGCGGTGGTCGACGCCCATCGCCTGGCGCATCCGGGGGACGCCGTGCTGCTGTCGCCGGCCTGCGCGAGCTTCGACATGTTCCGCAACTACACCCATCGCGCCGAAGTGTTCATCGAAGCCGTGAACCGGCTGGCTTCCGGAAGGGCATCGGCCTGATGCTCTACACTGCCCGCGCCCCCAAACCCAGCGCCGAACTCGATTTCGGCCTGCTGTGGCTGGCGCTTGCGCTGCTCGCCGTGGGCCTGGTGATGGTGTACTCCGCCTCGCTGCCCACCGCCGAAGCCTCGCGTCGCACCGGCTTCGACGGCGAGTTCTACCTGCTGCGCCAGGGCATCTACATCGTGCTCGGTATCATGGCTGCGCTGGCCGCCTTCCAGGTGCCGATGCGGGTCTGGCAGCAGGCTGCGCCTTACCTGTTTCTGGGTGGATTGCTGTTGCTGGTGGTGGTGCTCATTCCGGGCATTGGCCGCGAAGTGAACGGCAGCCGTCGCTGGATCCCGCTGGGGTTCGCCAATCTCCAGCCATCCGAGCTGATGAAATTTCTGGCGGTGCTGTATGCGGCCGACTACACCACGCGCAAGGCGGCATTCATGCACGACCTGAAGCGTGGCTTTCTGCCCATGGCCGGCGTGATGATGCTGGCCGGTGCCCTGCTGCTGCTGGAACCGGATTTCGGGGCCTTTGTTGTCATCGTGTCCATCGCCATGGGCATCCTGTTCCTGGGTGGATTGAACTGGAAAGTGTTCGCCGGCCTCGTGGTGGTGCTGCTGGCCGGGTTTGCCGTGTTGATCCTCACGTCCGAATACCGGATGCAGCGAATGCTCGGTTTCATGGACCCGTTTGCGGACCCATACGGCAAGGGTTACCAGCTGTCCCATGCGCTCATTGCCTTCGGGCGGGGCGAATGGCTGGGCCTGGGCCTGGGGGGCAGCGTGGAAAAACTGTTCTATCTCCCGGAGGCGCATACCGATTTTCTGCTGGCCGTGATCGCCGAGGAATTCGGTTTCGTCGGCGTGCTGGTGCTGCTGGGGCTCTTTGGCTGGCTCATCGCCAAGGCTTTCTTCATCGCGCGGCGTGCCGCCCAGCTCGAACGCAACTACAGCGCCCTGGTCGCGGCTGGCATCGGCATCTGGCTCGGTGCGCAGTCACTCATCAACATGGGCGTGAACGTGGGCCTGCTGCCCACCAAGGGCCTCACCCTGCCGTTCCTCTCGTTCGGGGGCAGCGGCATCATCGCCAACTGCCTGGCGGTGGCCGTGCTGCTACGCATCGACTGGGAGCACCGGCAGATGATGCGGGGGAAAACCTTCTGATGGCCGCCACCAACCGCACCCTCATGGTCATGGCCGGCGGCACCGGCGGCCATGTCTACCCGGCGCTGGCCGTGGCCGATGCCCTGCGTGCGCGCGGCTGGAATGTGTTCTGGCTGGGTACGCGCACCGGACTGGAGGCGCGTGTGGTGCCCGCCGCCGGCATCGATATGGAATGGGTGGCGATGGGCGGCGTGCGCGGCAAGGGCCTGCTGAAGAAACTGCTGCTGCCGGCCCTGCTGCTGGTCGCGTTCTGGCAGAGCCTGCGGGCCATCCTGCGCCGTCGCCCCGACGTAGTGCTCGGCATGGGCGGCTACACCGCGTTTCCCGGCGGCATGATGGCGAGCCTGCTGAACAAGCCGCTGGTCATTCACGAACAGAACTCCGTGGGTGGACTCACCAACCGCGTGCTCGCCTGCCTGGCCAATCGGGTGCTGACGGCTTTCCCGCAGGCTTTCACGCAGTCACGCGACAAGCCGATTCCGTGCGGGCGCGTGCAGGCCGAGTGGCTGGGCAATCCGGTACGAACGGATATTACCGGCGTGGCAGCCGATGACCGCGCATCCCGCACCGGGCCGCTGCGCCTCCTGGTGGTGGGCGGCAGCCTGGGGGCGCAGGCGCTCAACGAGTTGGTGCCGAAAGCGCTGGCCCTGCTGCCGGCCGAGCGGCGGCCGCAGGTCGTACACCAGTCGGGCCGGCAACATGTCGATACCCTGCGCGCCAACTATGCCGCAGCAGGCGTGGACGCCGACGTGCGCGATTACATCGAGGACATGGCGGCCGAATACCGTGACTGCGACTTTGCCATCTGCCGCGCCGGTGCGATGACCGTCGCCGAACTCGCCTGTGCCGGCGTGCCTGCCGTGCTCGTACCTTTCCCGTTCGCGGTGGATGACCACCAGACCGGCAACGCTGAATTCCTCGCCGAGGCCGGTGCGGCCTGGTTGATACAGCAGAAGGATCTGACCGCAGAAAAACTTGCCGCGCGGATCGGCGGACTGGATCGCCCGATGCTGGCAGCCATGTCCGACAAGGCGCGCGCGCTGGCAAAACCCGATGCGACCGCGCAGGTGGCGGATGTTTGTGAGGCGCTGACACGATGAGGCACGCGGTCAAACAAATTCATTTCGTTGGTGTGGTCGCCCCGAGCAGGGAGCAGGGTTCCCGCTTGCGGGATGCGACCGGCCGCGAGGGACGCCGG
>JBEQCD010000034.1:0-26272 GCA_041639515.1 Hydrogenophilales bacterium
CTGACCCCTGACCCCTGACCCCTGACCCCTGACCCCTGACCCCTGACCCCTAACCCCAGGTCCCCAACCATGTCCCACATCCACTTCATCGGCGGCGAAAAAGGCGGAGTCGGCAAATCGCTGGTCTCACGCATCCTTGCGCAATACCTCATCGACCACGAACGCCCGTTTCTGGGTTTTGACACCGACAAATCACACGGCGCGCTCATGCGCTTTTATGCCGGCTACGCCTCGCCCATCGTCGTCGACCGCTACGAAAGCCTCGACGCCATCGTTGAAGCCGCCGCCGAACAGCCGGATCGCAGCATCCTCGTCGACCTGGCCGCGCAAACGCAGGACGCACTCACGCAATGGATGGACGAATCCGGCCTGCTCGAACTTTCCAGCGAAATGGGCATTGCCCTCACCTACTGGCACGTGATGGATTCCGGTCGCGATTCAGTCGACCTGCTGAAAAAACTGCTCGACCGTTTTGGCTCCCGCCTCAACTACGTGCTGGTGCAAAACCAGATCCGGGGCGACAACTTCGACATCCTGGAAGCGTCCGGCGAAAAACAGCGCGCCCTCAGCCTGCACGCCCGCATCATCCACATCAAGCGCCTGCACGAGGCGTCCATGGTCAAGATCGATGGCCACAGCAGCAGCTTCTGGTCCGCCACCCAGCGCGCCGACGAACACGCCCTCGGCATACTGGAACGGCAACGGGTGAAGCTGTGGCTGAAGCACGCGTATGGGGAGATTGATACGCTGCATGTGTGAACACAGCGCAGCGTTTTCGGACGGAGCGCGAAACGTCAACCATTCGGTCCGACCGGCCGTGTCGACCTGAGCGTTAGGCGGCTCGTTCACGCCTTTCTGCGATCTCTTGTGGCACTACCCTTTCATGGATAGCCAGAGGTGGCCGGTCGAACGGACAACCCTGATCACCCGGCTCACTGAAGCCTGGCCGCATCGCCCAGCGTTGCAGGGCATTCGGCAACCGGCCGTTCGGGAATTCGCAGCCAGGGGTGATCTGCCGCGATCGTCCGGAGTTCCTTGCGCGAATGCCACACCCGTTCGTGCCAGTAGTAGACCTTCGAGTAACCGTACGTACAGACCAGCACCTGCGCCGGACTCTTTTGCCGGAACACGCTGACCGGAATCTCGAATGGTGTGGAGTCTTCGTACATGACCGTCCTGCTGACCGGACGGACCACGGAGCCCTTGAGCGCCGTACGGAGATGCGCTTCCCTTTCTTCCACCGACGGCGTGGTATAGCGCTGTCGCAGGTGAACAATGAGATTATGGCCCAATGCCTGCACCGGCGTGGACTGGCACCCCTTGCCGGCCAGCAATACCGTCTGCTGGTAGCTCGGGTGCGCCTGGATCATGTGCATCGCGAAGAGCCCCGATTGCGCCTCCTGCCCCAACGCGGATGTCCATTGAAAGACCTCCTGCACCGAAGCGTTCGCATCGCCGACTACGCACCCCGCGTCCGACAGGCCGCGGATGATCGCACCGAGCCCCAACGCCACTTCCGGCCCTTTCCCGATGCGATCAAACGCGCCCCTCTGGAGATTCGACAGCAGTTGCGGATCGTGAGGATATGACTGGGCCGCGACGGGTTGGCACGCAACGATGCCAAGCATCACGATGATCTGCGACAGACGTAGTTTCATTCGGTACTCCGTGTTTGCCCGACTGGTGGGAACCATAGAGGCCAGGATAGAAATTTTATTGTCGCATTCCCAAGCATGTCTTCACGCAGCCTTGGCTCGCAGAATCATTCGGGCTGGCTCCACGAGGAAGGGGGATTGGCTGTTTGTCGGCCAAAGCGGCCTGTCAGACTGATCGCTTCATATGACCGGTCTTCGCCACTTACCGGTCAAAGCAACATTCAACGTGAAGCTAACCGGCGCCGGAGCGCAGCGGAGGGAACCCAAAAGCGTAGCTTTTGGGCGTCCGGGTTGAGCGCAGGGTTAGAACGCATATTCATGACATGAAGTGAGGGCGCACAACAAACCAGAGGGTGAAGGCTGCCACCCAGAAAATCAGTTGCCAACCGAACACCACGAGCAACTTGGGTAACTGGCGTGTGGACTCAAACTGGGGAAAAACGTACGCATAGATGTAGTGGTACGCCATAGAGATCGACACAACTATCAACAGACCACCAATAACGCTGTCTCCGGCGTAAGCAAGACCTAGCAATGCAGCCGCAATATAAGTGGGTGTGCCTGCCAATTCCTTGCGCCATTTGTTAGAGGAGCTAATGGCATTAAGTCCCTCTAATCCAGGCGTGTCGTTCTTTTGCATTTGCATGTTGGCCGGGTGAGTGCGTATGCGTTCTAACGTTTAAGGTGAGGGGCTGGGCAAAAGCGCAGCTTTTGACCAGTCCCTCTCGACCGCAATGTTAGAGCGCGATTACCTGACATAGGTGACCACTACCCCTGAAACATGGGGATTTTGTTTGATTGGCGATGCGTCACCAACCCCCGATATTTGAAGTGCTGAATCACTGCTCCAGCGCACGGCGATAGGCACGGAAGCACCAGAAATGAATGTATTGCCGCCCTCATCAGAAAGGGTTTCGTTGGCACGCAAGACGGAGACTTGGGTGTTAAACCCAGTAGTGGCGCCACAGTTTCTTGAAAAGACGACCGCCTTAAGCGCGCCGGATGGGGAAGCGATAGTTTGCGATGGCACGTTTTCACATGCGCTACCGCACCCGGCGAGGAGCGATGCTAGGGCAAGCGTTGAGAGAAGTGGAGATCGCACGGCTTAGCGCTCTAACAGTTAATAGAGAGACCCATGGGTCCGGACGTTTTTTAATAAAGAGACAGGCGTTTTCATGGTCTATCGTATTGATTCTTATATGGATGTTGGCCAGGCTGTCTCTTTATTACTTTATGCAAAAGGAGACGGAGCGCTTCCGGATTATGCTCCTGATTTTTTCCCTCAACCACTAGGAGCGAACCTCATGGGGTCAACCGACACCCCCTCGCCTGCTTGATCAAGTTTCCATCGTGTGCCGCCGCCGGCATCTCAGTCCCCGCACTGAAGACAGCTACCGTTTCTGGATCCGGAAGTTCATCTATTTCCATGGAAAGCGCCACCCGAACACCATGGGCGGGCCAGAAGTGGAGGCCTTCCTGAATCATCTGGCGAGTGAACGGCACCTTTCGGCGTCCTCGCAAACCCAGGCGCTCAACGCCCTGGTCTTTCTCTACGATTCCGTGCTGCGCCAGCCGTTGGGCGAGATGGCCGGGCTCAAGCGGGTGCAACGCCGTCACCGGGTGCCGGTGGTTCTCGCGCGCGAGGAGGTGAAATCCATCCTGGAGCAGATGACCGGGGTGGTCAGGCTAATGGCGGAGCTGATGTATGGCTCCGGCTTGCGCGTCAACGAATGCATGACGCTGCGGGTCAAGGACATCGACTTTTCGGGTGGGGTGCTGAACGTCCGTTCCGGGAAAGGCGGTAAGGATCGCACCACGCTGTTGCCTGAACGGCTGCATGCCCCGCTCAAGCAGCAGATGCTCCGGGTGGCAGAACAGCACAAACAGGACTTGTCGCATGGTGCAGGGCTGGCACCACTTCCCAGCGCACTTGCCCGCAAATATCCATCGGCTTCGACTTCGCTGGCCTGGCAGTTCGTGTTTCCGTCTGCGGTATTGCGCCCGTGGGGTGAAAGCGGGAGGCTGGCGCGCTGGCATGCGTCGGATTCGACGGTACAGCGGGCCTTTCGGGATGCCAGGGATCGAGCCGGGATCCACAAGCATGCGAGCGTGCATACCCTGCGCCATTCCTTTGCGACTCATTTGCTGGCATCAGGTACCGACATCCGGACGATACAGTTGCTGCTTGGTCACCGCAGTTTGCAGACGACGATGATCTACACGCATGTGATCGAGGTGACGCGGAACGTTGCCAGCCCGTTCGACAGCCTTTGAATCTTGCGCGCCTGGTCGCGACTGGAGGAACAGCGTCCTCCATGTCGCTTGGGGCCAAGTTCGCTGGCTGCTCTTAGCCATGAAGCCGACGTAATGCAGAGGTGTCACGACAGGCCGCTTCGGCCGACTAACAGTCATCCCTTCCAAGCTTGTACCTTTCACTCAAACACCAAATCAACACGCATTAACTTGCCGGTTTCTTGTCGATTGCCTCCATCATCGTTCGTCGTACAGTCACACCCACCCAAGGAGACATGCGATGCGATTCATCATCACTGCCCAGGCCGATCCGGAGGCCAAACGGGCCGATGCCGGGCCGGAATTCGATGCTGAGCTGTTCAAGGCTTACATGCGGTTCAATGAATTGATGCACGAGGCGGGGGTGCTCGTGGCGTCAGAGGGGCTCAACCCGGCTGCGGGCGGGGCGCGCATTGCGGTGGCGCAGGGCAAGCGTTATGTGGTGGATGGGCCGTTTACCGAATCCCGCGAGCTGGTGGGCGGCTTTTACATCATTGAGGTGGATTCGCTCGACGAGGCCATTGCCTGGGCACTGCGCGCGCCCAGCGGCATGGGCAGCGACGATATTCTGGAAGTCCGCCCGTTGACGGGGGCGGGCGATCTGCCCGCCGACATCCTTGCGTTGATTGAGGAAGCTGCGCCGCGCTGGTCTGCGAACGCGTGGCAATCCAAATCCCGGCCGGGCTGAGCAGGCGGGTTTACCCCACCCTGCGCATCAACAAACTGTGCCACCCGGTGGCATAGGTTTCAAATCCCGGTGAGCGGGCGTGGGCGATGCGCCAATGGGTGCCGTTGATGCGGGCGCTGACTGCGCCGCGCGCTTTGGAGAACAGTGCTTCCATGTCGGCAAAGGCGATGCTCTCGCCGATGCGGCTGGGGTCGGCGTCGGCGAGTACGCGGCCGCTGTCGTCGACGAGGACGGCGCGGGTGGTGGCTTTTTCCTCGCGCGAGAGCGGAATGCGCTTGAGGGTTTCGGGGCCCAGCGCATCCCAGTTGAAGATGATGCCGAGCACGCCGATGAGCTTGCCGTTGACGGACCCGCGTTCGCGCACGCCGCAGGAATACACCAGCACGTTCTGGCCGCCGACGAGCGGGCTGCGGTGGACGGTTTCAAAGCCAAACTGGCTGCCGCTGCGGGTTTCGAGCGCGCTCTTGAACCAGGTGCTGCCGGCCACGTTACTGCCCACCGAACCGGGCCACTGGCGCGGCCGGCCGTTGGCGATGACACGGCCATCCAGGTCGGCCAGCACCAGGTCGAAATACACGGTGTAGGAATCCAGAATCTGCCCCAGCCGTTGCGACACGTGCCGCAGGGCGGCAGGCTCGGGGGCGTGGGCGGCGTCGACCAGTGCGGAATCGGTGGCCCACCAGCGCACGTCGCAGCTGCGTTCGTAGAGGTTGCGGTCGACGAGGTCGATGGCGTTGAGTGCCAGGTCGCACAGGCGGCTGTCGGTGGCTTCCTTGGAGAGCCGGTCGGCCAGCACGTTGAGTTCGCCGGTGACGCGGGTGGAGGTGTCTTCGATGCCTTGTGCGGTGCGTTCGGTGGTGGACGCGAGTTCGGACAACTGCTCGGCCACCACGGCAAACCCGCGTCCGGCTTCGCCTGCCCGTGCGGCTTCCACGCGGGCGTTCATCGACAGGATGTGGATGGTGCGGTTGACGCGCTTGATCTTGTCGAGCGCGGCCACCACTTCTTTCAACATGCCTTGCGACAGGCCGATCATGGCCTGGGCGTGTTCTTCGGCAGACACCTGCTCGGGTGCGGCGGGGGTTTTCATGGTGGGGGCCTCGTCAGGGCGGGCAACGGGTTTGAATGCAGCCAGTGCCATGGTCAGCTCCGTGCGCCGAGCATGTAGCGGGTGGCGGGTTCGGCCGGCGCGGCGGGTGCGTCGGCCGCAGGCGGGGTTGCGGGGGCGGGTGCCTGCGGTTGTGCGGCCAGCAGCCCGAATTTGTCGCGCAGGGTCATGGCCAGCAGCACCAGGGATTCGTCGGGCAGGGCTTCTACAGCGCGGAACACCTCATCTGCATAAATGGCATCGCCAGCCAGTTTCACCAGATCGATTTCCGGCCCGCCGGCTTTGCGCGAGGCGAACTTGAGCTTCACCATCTCGTTGAGGGTTTCACGGTCCATGTTCTCTCCTGATTATGAGTATTTAATGGAATGCTTATATTACGTATGCACAAGCGCCCACTTGAGGGTGGGCGCTCACGTTTTATGCAATATCCGGGCGCAAAGCCCGTTCAGGCTTCGGCTTCTGCCTGCAGGGCCTTGAGGCTTTCTTCCACTCCGGCGGCGTGGGTGAGTTCGGCCACGTTTTCCTTGGTGAAAAAGCCCTGGAACCCGCCAAAGCGCTGCACATATTCGATGATGAGCGAGGAGTATTCCGAGGCGCTGGAAAAGATCTGCTTCAGGCCCGCTTCCTTCGACCCGATCACATCCAGCAGGAAACTCTGGCCGCAGTCGCGCAGGCGCTGCACCACCACGTCGATGTGGGGCACGCCCTCCACTTCGCCGTCGGCCACCGCCACGGCAATGTGGTGCAGCCGTGGGCCAAAGTTGCGCACGAACGCCTCGGTGGGCGACTCGGTGAGCAGGTGGTTCATGAAGTAGGGATGGTTGGCGGCAGTGAACACCTTGGCCGGCGATTCCAGTTCGTTGTCGTAGTGCACGCTCTTGGTGACGTTGGTGGACGAGTTCTGGTCGGCGATGTCGTACGAGCCCCAGTAGTAGTAGCTGGTGAGGCTCAGGTATTCGAGGATGGCGGCCTCGCGGTTCTGGCTGTAGATGCGGGTGGCCAGGTGGTCGATGGGCAGCAGCAGGGTGTCGATGCCGAGCCGTTCCTGCGTGTCCTTGGCGGCTTCATAAGCAGCCTGCATGTCGTCGCGGATGCTGCTCCAGCCCAGCGCGTAGACGCGGATGTCGGACTCGGGGCGTTCCCAGTAGGCGACGATGTTGTGGGTGTAGGGGCTGGGTTTCACCACGGCCATGTTGCCCGGCAGTTCGAGCTTGCGGATCTGGTCCTGGTTGAAGAAGCGGATGTCGCGCGCCTTCTGCATGTCGACCACCGCGTGCGGGTCAGTCACGCGCAGCACCTCGCCCATGTAGCGCGAGTTGGGCTTGACCGCGCCGATGGGGTAGACCTCGTTGAGGCTCCTGAAGATGCCGCGCACGTTGGGGTCCTTCACCTCGCGCACGAGAATGTCCGGCGCGCGCATGTCGATGCGCAGGATGTGCGTAAAGTGCGATTCGGATTCCAGCGTGACGAGATAGTGGTAGGGCGTCATCACACACAGCTCGGCCACGTAGGCCACGGCGTGCGCCGGCTCCACTGTGATCATCAGCGCATCGATCTGGCGGATGGCGTCGGTGAGCCCGATGCGGTCGCGTTCGTTGAGCAACTGGCCGAGGTAATCCTCAAAGGCGGCGGAGTTCTGCTTGTCGCCGGTGCGGGGAAAGCCGAGTGAATGCGTGGTCATGCGAGCTGGAACTGGGCCTGGGTGAGCGATTGCGTGTGGGCGGCGCGGAAATAGGTGTCGGCGATGGCCTCGGAAAGCAGGCCGAGGCCGGATTGCAGGCGGTCGCAAAAGCCATGCAGGCCGCCGTCGGTGGCGTCAGTTGCGGCGAGCTTGCGGCCGTCCACGGCATCCAGCGCGCGGATCAGCGACACGATCTGGCGCTGCGGGCCTTCGCCCGGCAGTTCGCCCAGCGCCGACTGCAACTCGGTGAGGCAGTGCCGCACGCTACGCGGGAACTGCGCGTCGTTGAGCAGGTAATGCACCACCTTGTGCCCCTTGGCGTGGACGCCCACATGGCGGCGATACATCTGGTGCGCTGACAAGGCATGCAGCACACTCACCCACACCAGGTCGTAGAACTGCCCGCCCTGGTACGGCAGGTTCACCGCATGGCTCACGTCGAGCACGCGGCTGGTCATGTCGGCGCGCTCCACGTTGCGGCCGATGCGCATGAACTGGAAGGCCTCGTCGCGGCTCATGGTGCCGGAGAGCAGCCCCACCACGGCCTGGCGGCGGCGGATGATTTCGGTGAGCACTTCCATGCGCTTGCGGCGGTCGAGCGCGCTGCTCTTGTGCGTGCTGGTGTAGAGGTACAGCTCGTTCACCCACTCCCACGATTCGCGCGGCAGCACTTCGCGGAAGGTGCGGGTGTTCTCGCGCGCGTGGCGCACGCAGGCAAAGATCGACGAGGGATTGCGCTCGTCCTGGATGAGGAAGCTCATCACCGCCGACTCGCTCGCCTCATCGTAGAGCTTGTGGAAAGGCTCGGCCAGACCGACGACCTTGAGCAGGTCTTCCCAGCCGAAGCTCGCGCCGCGCGGCATGTCCATGAGCATCATGGTGGTGGCGTTGATGAGGCGCGCGGTGTCTTCTGCGCGTTCCAGGTAGCGCGCCATCCAGTAGAGGTTTTCGGCAACACGGGCGAGCATCATGCGGCACCTCCTTCGCTGGCGTCGCCCTGCACGATCCAGGTGTCCTTGCTGCCGCCGCCCTGCGAGGAGTTCACCACCAGCGAGCCGCGCCGCAGCGCCACCCGCGTGAGGCCGCCGCGCGTGACGTAGAAATCCTTCGATTGCAGGATGAAGGGCCGCAGGTCGACGTGGCGCGGCTCGATGGCGTCCTCGCACAGCGTGGGCACGGTGGACAGCGACAGCGTGGGCTGCGCCATGTAGTTGCGCGGATTTTCGCGGATGAGCTTGTCGAAGACCGCCTGTTCCTCGGCGGTGGATTTCGGCCCCACCAGCATGCCGTAGCCGCCGGATTCGTTGGCCGGTTTCACCACCAGCTTGTCGAGATTGGCCAGCACGTACTCGCGGTCTTCATCGTGCATGCACAGGTAGCTGGGCACGTTGGGCAGGATGGCGTCTTCCTTGAGGTAGTACTCGATCATCTTCGGTACGTAGGCGTACACCACCTTGTCGTCGGCCACGCCCGAGCCGGGCGCGTTGGCGATGCCCACCTTGCCGGCTTTCCAGCTGCGCATAAGGCCGGGCACGCCCAGCGTGGAATCGGCGCGGAACACTTCGGGGTCGATGAAATCGTCGTCGACGCGGCGATAGATCACGTCGAGCCGGGTGAGGCCCTCGATGGTTTTCATGTATACGCAATCGTCGTCGAGCACGACGAGGTCGGAGCCTTCGACGAGGTGCGCGCCCATCTGCTGTGCCAGGTAGGAATGCTCGAAGTAGGCCGAGTTGTAGATGCCCGGCGTGAGCACGGCAATCTCGGGACGGTCGTCCGTGCGCGGCGACAGCGCGGCGAGCATGTCGTACAGCGCGGCCGGGTAATCGTCCACCGGCAGCACGTCGTAGCGCGCGAAGAGCTCGGGGAAGAGCTTCTTCATGAGCTGGCGGTTTTCCAGCATGTACGACACGCCCGAGGGCACGCGCAGGTTGTCTTCCAGCACATACACCGTGCCGTCGCCATCGCGCACGAGGTCGGTGCCGCAGATATGCGCCCACACGCCGAAGGGCGGATTGGCACCGACGCAGGCTTCGCGGAAATTCTTCGAATCGGCCAGCACGTCGGCGGGGAACACGCCGTCACGCACGATCTTCTGCTCGTGGTAGATGTCGTCGATGAAGAGGTTGAGCGCTTTCAGGCGCTGCTTGAGCCCCGCCTCGATATGGTCCCATTCGGTTTTGGACAGGATGCGTGGCACCACGTCGAACGGCCAGGCGCGGTCGATGTTGCCGGCCTCGGAATACACGGTGAAGGTGATGCCTGCCGCCATGATCGCGGCATCCACCGCACGGTGTCGCGCCTCCAGCTCGGCCGGTGCCAGCGTGGCAAAGTAGTCGCACAGGGCGTCGGCCCCGGGGCGCGGCAGACCCGGCCCTTCCAGCAACTCGTCGAACCCGCCCATCAGCGGATAGTGTCCGCAATCGATCTTCATACCAGTCTCCGAAGCGAGGCTTCCTGTCGTTGCAGGCTCTCCATGCAGGACACAGCAGCCACCGTGCCAGCTGGAATTATTCAATGGATTCATGTGGGTAATGTGACCCACACAAGCTTGAGGGGCAAAGTGCGCAATATGATGGGGCGAAGCGATTCCGGGCCGCCCCAGAATCGTGCATGGCTCAGCTTGCCAGCAGCAGGAACAATAGCAACAGATTGAGCACAATGGACAGGCCCGCCAGCAGGGGCCACACACCCGCAGGCGAACGGTCGATGAGCGGCGCACGCCGGCGCACCAGGGGACTGGCTTCGCCGCGTTCCAGTGCCAGCCGCATTTCCTCGGCAGTTTCGAAACGCTCCCCGGGTTCGCGCGCAACCGCCTTCAGGATCACGTTTTCCAGCCAGGGCGGTATGTCGGGACGAAACCGCCCGGGCGGTGCCGGCTCACCGAATCTGGGATGCTGAAAAGGTTCGATTTCGCCGTAGGGATACTTGCGCGTCAGCAGGTGGTATAGCGTCACACCCAGCGCGTAGAGATCGGTGCAGGCGTTTGCCTCTACGCCTGCATAGAGTTCGGGTGCCATGTAACTGGGCGTGCCGGGCTGGGCATCGGCGTCGCGCACATCGAGCAACGGGCAGCGCGCCACGCCCAGGTCGAGGATGCGCAGCTTGCCGGTATCGTCAAGGTGCAGATTGGCGGGCTTGATGTCGCGGTGGACGATATCCAGACGATGCAGCGCAGCCAGCCCTTTCAGGGCACGGATCGCCAGCGTGGCGGTTTCGGCAGGCGAAAAATGCTGCCCCGTTTCCAGGCGCGCCTGAAGGCTCGCACCGTCGAAATGGCGCATGGCAAAGTACAGGAACTGCCGGCCGGGCAAGGGCAGCACCTCGGGAAAATAGTGTGAATGGACCCGCTTGAGGAACCATTCTTCGGCAAGCAGGCGCGAAGCCGCCAGGGCGTCGCCAGCCAGAATGGGTTGCAGGGTCTTGATCGCCCAGCGCTGGCCTGTCTGGATGTGGCGTGCGCGGTAGAGCAGGCTGTCGCGACCACTGTGCATTTCCGTTTCGAGGATGAAATCATCGAGCCGCGCGCCCTCGGCCAGCCGGCCGGGCAGGGGCAGGTCGACCGCGTCGGCCAGCGGCGCATCGTCGTTGCCGCTTTCAAGCACCCGCACAACAAGTGCAGTGACATTGTCCTGGCCACCACGCGAGAGCGCTGCGTCGATGAGCGCCTGAGCCGCACGTTGCGGCGCGTCGTGCAGTCTCAAAAGATGGTGCATCCCGATCTGCCCCAGCGGCTCCCACACGCCGTCGCAGACGATCAGGAACACATCGCCTGCCGCCAGATCACCTTCACCGAAGTCCGGCAGCACATGGGTATCCAGGCCCAGCGCACGCTTCAGCACGTGCGACATGCCCGGCGTTTCCCAGACATGGTCGGTGGTCAGGAGGTCGAGCGTTTCGCCCCGCAAACGATACAGCCGGGTGTCACCGATGTGCGCGTAGTGGTAGCGGCGGCCGCGTGCCACCAGACAGGTGAGCGTGGTCGCCATGCCGCCGGGCTCGCTGCGCGAGGCCACCTGGCCGGCAAGCCAGCGGTTGATGGCACCGAGCACGGTGCCCAGCGCGTGCGGGACTTCCCAGGTGTCCGGTGTGGCGTAGTAATCCGCAAGCAGGTTACGGATTGCAGTCTCAGCCGCTTCGCGTCCGTGTGCGCCGCCCGACACGCCGTCGGCCAAAGCCGCCACCATGCCCTTGGTCGCCGTGAGCTGGGGATCGGCAGGCTCGACATAGCCACCAAAATCCTCATTGCACGCGCGCGGGCCAGAGGCTGTGGCGTGACCGAATTCAAGGCGGAGCGGCATGGGTCAGGGGATAGCGTGACAGACGGCAGAGTGTAGCCGCCTTCTTCGCTTACACCCTGGCACCGCCAGCGATCACTGCCGCGCCCCAGGTGGTGCGCCAGCGGCGTTTGACCAGGTTCAGTCCCAGGAGCGCAACAAGGGCAAGGCCGGCAAAAATCAGCAAGCCAATCTGATAGTCGCCTGTTTGCCCCTTCACGTAGCCGAGGCTGGCCGCCAGATAGAACCCGCCCACGCCGCCCGCCATGCCGACCAGCCCCGTCATCACGCCGATTTCCTTGCGGAAGCGCTGTGGTACGAGCTGGAACACCGCGCCATTACCAAAGCCCAGCGTGGCCATGGTCAGCATGAACCCGGCGAGTGCCAGCCACGGACTGGCCGAGCCAAAGCTGACGATGGCCAGCAGGAAGGCGGTCGCAAGATAAACCCCCAGCAGGGTACGGATGCCGCCCACGCGGTCGGCGACCGCACCACCGAACGGACGCACCAGCGAGCCCGCGAACACACAGGCAGCGGTGAAGTAGCCTGCATGGACAGGCGACATGCCGTACTGGTCGTTGAAGTAGATCGTCAGACTCGACGCCAGTCCGACGAAGCCGCCGAAGGTCACGAAGTAGAAAAACATGAACCACCACGCGTCGCGGTCGGCGAGCACGCCCAGGTATTGCGCGAGCGATTTAGGTGCGGGGCAGTCGGGGGCGTCCTTCGCCAGCACGAGGTAGACGAGGAAGGCGACGCCGACCGGAATCAGTGCGATGCCGAAGACATTGCTCCAGCCGAATGCGACCGCCAGCCCCGGTGCAAACAGTGCGGCGAACACTGTGCCGGAGTTGCCTGCCCCGGCAATGCCCAGCGCCGTGCCCTGGTGCTGCGGCGGATACCAGCGCGAGGCGAGCGGCAGCGCGACGGCGAATGACGCGCCGGCGAAGCCGAGCAAGAGGCCCAGCACCAGCACTTCGCGATAGCTGTGGATGCCCGCGAGCCACGCCCAGGCCAGCGCGCCCATGACGATGAGCTGGCCGATGAGGCCGGCGCGTTTCGGTTTCAGGTGGTCAACCAGCACGCCCATGACGATGCGCAACACCGCGCCGGCCAACACCGGCGTGGCGACCATCATGCCCTTCTGCGCGGGGGTGAGTTCGAGACTCGCCGCGATCTGCACGCCGAGCGGCCCCAGCATCACCCACACCATGAAGGCGATGTCGAAGTACAGAAAAGCGGAAAGCAAGGTAGGCGTGTGCCCGGACTTCCAGAAGCCCTTGTTCATCTGCGAACTCCATCCGATGCGGCCATGAATGCCGCGTATTTTTTAATCTAGCTGGTGGTCAGGCCGCTTCGCGCGACAGCGCATCGAGGTCCAGCCACACCCGGCTGCCCTCGACCTTGATCGGAAACTCCCGCGCACAGCCTTGGTCCGGTGCCACGGCGCAGCCGGAATCGAGTTCGATGTTCCAGCCGTGCAGCGGGCAGGTGACCTTCTTGCCGTGCACAATGCCCTGCGACAGCGGCCCGCCCTTGTGCGGGCAGCGGTCTTCCAGCGCAAAGATTTCGTCCTCGCCGTTGCGGAACACGGCAATGTCGGTGCTGCCGTGGCGCACCACGCGCGCGCCGAGTTTGGGGATGTCGGCCACATCCAGAATGTCGATCCAGTTGTTCATCGTGTCTTCCTTCAGGCGGCGACGGTTTCGAATTCGTGTTTGAGCTTGCCTTCATGCGCCCGCTCGACCCAGGGGTCTTTTTCGACGGACAACGCAAAAATCAGACGGTCGTAGAGCGCACGGCGGCCTTCGGCATCGTCGAGGATTTTCTTCTTCACGTAGTCCAGCCCCACGCGCTCCAAGTAGTGCACGGTGCGATCCAGATAGCGCGCTTCCTCGCGGTAAAGCTGCAGGAAGGCCCCGGAATATTCGAGCACTTCGTCCGTGGTTTTCACCTTGATGAGGAACTGCGCAACCTCGGTCTTGATCCCGCCGTTGCCACCCACGTAGATTTCCCAGCCGGAATCGACGCCGATGATGCCCACGTCCTTGATCGCGACTTCGGCGCAGTTGCGCGGGCAGCCCGACACGGCGAGCTTGACCTTGTGCGGCGCCCACATCTTGAAGAAGACCTTTTCCAGGTCGATGCCCATCTGCGTCGAATCCTGGGTGCCGAAGCGGCACCATTCGCTGCCGACACAGGTCTTCACCGTGCGCAGGGCTTTGCCATACGCATGGCCCGAAGGCATGTCGAGGTCAGCCCACACGCCGGGCAGATCTTCCTTCTTCACCCCCAGCAAATCGATGCGCTGGCCGCCGGTGACCTTCACCGTGGGGATGTTGTACTTCTCCGCCACGATGGCGATGCGCTTGAGTTCCGACGGCGTGGTCTGCCCGCCCCACATGCGCGGGATCACCGAGTAGGTGCCGTCCTTCTGGATGTTGGCGTGGGCGCGTTCGTTGATGAAGCGAGACTGCGGGTCGTCCTCGGCCTCGCCCGGCCAGGTCGAGATGAGGTAGTAGTTGAGTGCGGGCCGGCACGAGGCGCAGCCGTTGGGCGTACGCCATGCCATGGCCTGCATCACCTGCGGGATCGTCAGGTACTTGTGTTCGCGGATCGCCGCACGCACTTCTTCATGGGTGTGATCGGTGCAGCCGCACACGCTCTTCTTCTTCGGCGCGGCCGAGTAGTCGCCGCCCGCCGTCACTGCCAGGATCTGTTCGACCAGCCCGGTACACGACCCGCACGAAGACGAGGCCTTGGTGTGCTTGCGCACATCCTCCAGCGTGAAGAGACCCTTCTCGCGGATGGCCTTGACGATGTCGCCCTTGCACACGCCGTTGCAGCCGCAGACTTCCATGTCGTCGGTCATCGACGCGGCCTTGTTGATGCCCTGGTGGCCGAGGTTGCCGCAGTGGTCCTGGCCGAACATCAGGTGATCGCGCAGCTCGGTGATGTCCTTGCCGTCGCGCAAGAGCGAGAAATACCACGCGCCGTCGACGGTGTCGCCGTACATCACGCCGCCGACGAGCTTGTTGTCCTTGATGACGAGCTTTTTGTACACGCCACCGAGCGGGTCGGAATACAGGATGGATTCGGTGCCCTCACCGCCCATGAAATCGCCGGCGGAAAAGAGGTCGATGCCGGTGACCTTGAGCTTGGTCGACGTGACCGAGCCTTCGTAACGGCCGATGCCGTACTGCGCCAGATGGTTGGCCGCCACCTTGGCCTGTTCGAACAGCGGGGCAACGAGACCATAGGCGATGCCGCGATGCGCGGCGCACTCGCCAATCGAGTAGATGCGTGGATCAGTCACGGTTTGCAGGGTGTCGGACACGACGATGCCGCGATTGCAGTGCAGGCCAGCGGATTCGGCAAGTTCGCTGCTGGGGCGGATGCCGACGGCCATCACCACCAGATCGGCCGGGGCCTCGCTGCCGTCCTTGAATTTGATCGCACCCACGCGGCCATCGGCACCGGCCACGAGTTCGGCGGTCTGCTTCTTCAGCAGGAATTTCATGCCCTTTTCTTCGAGCGACTTCTGCAGCAGGCGCGCGGCGGGTTCGTCGAGCTGGCGCTCCATCAGCCAGTCGCTGATGTGGACGACACTCACGTCCATGCCGCGCTTCATCAGGCCATTGGCGGCTTCCAGACCGAGCAGGCCGCCACCGATGACGACGGCGTGCTTGTATTGGCTGGAGGCCCGCACCATCGTGTCCACGTCGGCAATGTCGCGGAAGGCGATCACGCCCGGCAGATCCTTGCCGGGCACGGGCAGGATGAAGGGGTTGGAACCGGTGGCGAGCAGCAGGCGGTCATATTCGGCGCGCGTACCGTCGTCGGTTTCCACGATGCGCGCCTGGCGGTCGATCTTCACCACCTTCTTGCCCATGTGCAGGGTAATGCCGTGTTCGGCATACCAGTCGAGCGGGTTGAGGATGATGTCGTCGACCGTCTGCTCGCCGGCGAGTACGGGCGAGAGCAGGATGCGGTTGTAGTTGGGGTGCGGCTCGGCACCGAAGACGGTGATGTCGTAGAGCTCGGGCGCAAGCTTCAGCAGTTCTTCGAGGGTGCGCACCCCCGCCATGCCGTTGCCGACCATGACCAGTTTCATTTTGGGTACCGGTTTCATGTCCGGCCCCGCGCCTGAATGCGTACGCATATCCATATCACCACTCCTGAAGATCGAACTAAGTGATGACCGAGATACGCCGTTGCATTCGGTCTACCTGCCGCACAGCGTGCGGCCTTGCCGAACATCTAGCAATCGTTGTGCCACATGGCGCGGCATACACGAAAGCCTTGATGGATATTGGGTTTGCACATTTTTACTGTGGCCACCTCACCCATTCATGCACTTTTTAAGTGCTGGTGCGCCCTGGGTGCACCATTACGCGGCAGCGCGCCCGAAGCCGTTGATGGCCGTGATCGCGCGCGCCTGATTGAGATCTTCCGTATAGCCGGCGGCATAGAGACAAACCGCCAGTTGATTGCGCAAGGGCAGCGGCAAAGGCAGCGTGTCGCGCAGCACCTGGGCACTCCAGCTGCCAGTTGCCCGGGCATCCGGTGCCGGCAGGCTGGCAAGCGTAGAGATCGTCGGTTGCGCTTCGTAGACACGCTGCGACTGGCCATCCTGGATCAGCCACATATCGGGCCGCTTCTCCGGGTTGGCAAAGGCCTCGCCTTCGCAGCCTTCGAACAGCAGAGCCATTCCGCCCAGCGCTTCGAGCGTTTCGCGCATCACCGGCAGGCTGCGCGTATCGATCACGGGGTTTACCCGCACCGAGGATTGACCGAAGAGATCGGAAAGACCGGCCAGGCGCGTCACCCAGCCGTCGATCCCCAACCGGGAACGCAAGGCCAGCAAGGCCGCGAGGCCCGGATTGAGCAAAGCCACCGGGGCGAAGGCTATGCCTTCTTCGCCCAGCGCCGCATTCACCTGCGACACCGTGGTGGATGGAAAAATACCCAGCTCGCGGAGCACATAGGCTGCAGCCGTGCCGCCGCCACCTTCAAGCACACCATGAATCAGCACGGGAATGCCGAAACTCTTAAGCAGCAACGCGAGCAGAGGCGTGAGGTGCGGATGCGACCGCACCCCGTGATACGCCGGCAATACCACGGTACGGAACGCCCCAGGCGGCGCGACAAAATCCGGCAGCCTTTCGGCCAGCGCCGCGTGCAGGCCCAGCCAGGCATCCAGGCCGGGATCGTTCTGGTTCAGCGCCACCAGGAAGGCGGCGGTTTCCAGTTCGGGCACGCCGCCGTCGAACAGCGCCGCACCGAGATTGCGCGCCTCGACATAATCCAGCCCGGTTCCGGCTTCGATCTGGCGGATGAGGGTCGCGTAACTCATGCTGCCGCCCGGTTGCTCGCGATGAGCCGTTTCAGTTCGGGTACGCACGAACCGCACTCGGTGCCACACTTGAGCGTGCCCTGCAGGGTAGCCAGGTCAGCGCCCCCCGCAATCGCCGCGACGATGTCGGGCTCGGCCACGTTGAGACAGTTGCATACGATGCGACCGCGCCCTGCCCCCGCCGCCGGCGGCCGCGCTACCGGCGCGAGCATCCAGGCGCGCAAATCTGCGGCATCGGTGGATTCGACGATCACGTCGCGCAGCCAGTCGAATGCGGCGGTCTCTCCTGCCAACCGGGCGGCGACGACCTTGCCGGATTTGACCCGGACTTTTTTCGATACGCCGCGCGGCCGGTCTTCGTACTGCATCACGGCCAGCGGATCGTCCAGCCCCAGCGCGGCGTCGAGCGCGGCGAGCAGGGCGGCGGGCGGGGCTTCGGTGTGGCCAAGGCGCAGCGTCAGCACCTCGCGCTCGCGGCCGGCCAGACCGGCCGCCCCGTAATCACACGCACGCAGCAGGGGTTGCACGGCATCGAGCAGCTGCGCGCCGTCGCCCACCGCCAGCACCGCCATGCGCCAAGGCAACTCGGCCTTGGTGACCTGCACAGCGGCATGCTTGAGTTCGGGCTGCTTCGATACGGCATCGAAAATCGGCAGGGTCAAGGCATTGACGCCGCGCCCGCCCATGAAACGCGCGCCCCAGTGCATGGGCAGGAAGGCCTGTCCCGGCCGCACGGTTTCGCTGGCTTCGACCGCGACGACAACCTCGCCGCGCCGGCTTTTCACCCACACCAGGTCGCCGGGCTGCAAGCGGCGCAGTTCGAGATCGCGCGCCGACAGGCTCAACACCGGGGCGTCGACATGGGAGAACAGGCGCGCCACCTTGCCGGTGCGGCTCATCGCGTGCCAGTGATCGCGCAGCCGCCCGGTGTTGAGGCGTAGCGGGTAACGCGCATCAACCGCTTCGGCGACGGGCTGGTACACAGCGGCATGGAATTTCGCACGGCCGTCCGCCGTGGGGAACTGGCCGTCGGCGTAGAGGCGTGCTCTGCCGTCTGTCGCCCCTGCGGGGAAAGGCCATTGACGCGGCGCGTCATCGAGCAGCGCGTACGAGAGGCCGGTGATGTCGAGGTCGCGCCCGCGCGTGGTCTCGCGGTGTTCGTTGAAGACCGCCTCGGCACTGGCGTAGGGGAACAGGCGCGGCCCCGTTTCGGGATTCAGCCGGCGCGCAAAATCGGTCACGATCGCCCAGTCTGTCCGCGCCTCGCCCGGCGGCGGCGCAGCGGCGTGCACGCGGGTGATGCAGCGCTCGGAATTGGTCATCGTGCCCTCGGTTTCCCCCCAGGTCGAGGCCGGCAGCAGCACGTCGGCGAAGGGCACGGTTTCGGTGTCGGCGTAGGCTTCCTGCAGCACCACCAGTTCGGCGTTTTCCAGCGCGGCGTGCACGCGGTTCTGGTCGGGCAGCGACTGCGCGGGGTTGGTGCAGGCGATCCACACCGCCTTCACCTCGCCGCTGGCGAGTGCATCGAACAATTCCACCGCAGTCTTGCCGGGCGTGCCGGGCACGCTGTCCACACCCCACAGGCGTGCGACCTCGGCACGGTGTGCCGGGTTAGCGAGATCACGATGCGCGGACAGCAGATTCGCCAGCCCGCCAACCTCGCGTCCGCCCATGGCGTTCGGCTGGCCGGTGAGCGAGAGCGGCGCGGCACCCGGCCGGCCGATCTGCCCGGTGGCGAGATGCAGGTTGATGAGCGCGGCGTTCTTGTCGACGCCGCAGCTCGACTGGTTCAGCCCCTGACAATACAGCGACAGGCTCGGGCCGTCAGCAAACCAGCGCGCGGCGGTGACGATGTCGTCCGCCGCCACGCCGCAGATCGCGGCGGCCTTGTCCGGCGTGTAGTCGCGCACGATGTCGCGCAGGGCATTCCAGCCTGCGGTGTGCGCGTCGATGAAGGCGCGGTCGATGCGCTCCTCCCACAGCAGCACGTTGAGCATGGCGTGGAAGAGCGCCACATCGGTGCCGGGCAGGATGGCAAGATGCAGGTCGGCCTCGGCGGCGGTGTCGGTGCGGCGCGGATCGACGACGATGAGCTTCTGTGCGGGATTTTTCTTGCGCGCCGCCTCGATGCGGCGGAACACGATGGGATGCGCATAGGCGGTGTTGGAGCCAGCAATGAAGATCGTGCCGGCAGCGTCGATGTCGTCGTAACAGCCGGGCGGTGAATCGGCCCCCAGCGTGGTCTTGTAGCCCGCCACGGCGGACGACATGCAGAGCCGCGAATTGGTGTCGACGTTATTGGTGCCGATGAGGCCCTTGGCGAGCTTGTTGAAGACGTAATACGCCTCGGTGGTGAGTTGGCCGGAAATGTAGAAGCCCACGGCATCCGGCCCGTGTTCGCGGATGATGGCGCGGAAGCGTTCGGCGACGTGGTCGAGCGCGGTGTCCCAGCTGGCCCGTGCGCGCGGCTGGTCGCGCTGCGTGCGCAGCATGGGGAACAGCGCACGGCCGGACGCACGCGCCGCCAGATGCAGTGTTGCGCCCTTGGTGCACAGCTTGCCGCGATTGGCCGGATGCGCGGGATCGCCCCGCACGCCGGTAATTTTGCCGGCGTCGGTTTCGATCAGCACGCCGCAGCCGGTGCCGCAATAACAACAGACAGATGACACGACAGACATGGAAACTCCTCGCCCACCGTTCAGCAGGGTCTGTGCCAGCCGGCTTCATTTCAATGAATTCAATCGCTTGCTGACAATCCGGCCAAGCCGGTTTGCAGCATTTGCTCAGACGTGGTGCACGAGTGAACAGACGCGCCACAAAAAAGTGCGTTGCGCCAGGCGCACGGCCTCAAAATTGCCACCAAATGGTCGTTTACCAGCCATGCTGAAGAAAATCCCCACCCGTGAGCTGAAGCCCGGCATGTATCTGCACGGCATGGAGGGTTCCTGGCTCGACCACCCCTTCTGGCGCAACCAGTTCGTGCTGGACGACCCCGCCGATATCCGGCGCATACTCGAAAGCGGCATTGCCGAAGTCTGGATCGACACCGCGCGCGGCCTGGACGTGAGCGCGGCCCCGGCCGAACCGGCGCACGCCGTCGAAGCCGCGCTGATGGAAGCCGAAATCCGCGACCTGACCGAACACCCGGTGCGCACCACGCGCGACCAGGAACTGCCTCGCGCCGCCAAGCTGCTGGCCAGAAGCCGCACCGCGATCGTCTCGATGTTCAGCGAACTGCGCATGGGCCGGGCGGTGAATGCCGAGGCCGCACAGGCACTGGTCGAGGACATCGCCGCCTCGGTGCTGCGCAACCCCGGCGCGCTGGTGAGCCTCGCGCGCCTGAAAAGCGCCGACGATTACACCTATCTGCATTCGGTTGCGGTCTGCGCCCTGATGATCGCGCTGGCCCGCCAGCTGGGCCTGAGCGAAGCCGATACGCGCGAAGCCGGCATGGCCGGGCTGCTGCACGATATCGGCAAGGCCGTGATGCCGATGGACGTGCTGAACAAGCCCGGCAAGCTCACCGACGCGGAATTCCGCATCATCAAGCGCCATCCGGTCGAAGGCTACCGGCTGCTGGTGGAAGGCGGCTCGGTGAGCGACATCGTGCGCGACGTCTGCCTGCACCACCACGAGAAAATCAACGGCAGCGGTTACCCCGATGGCCTCGCGGGCGACGCCATCAGCCTCTTCGCGCGCATGGGGGCCGTGTGCGACGTGTACGATGCCATCACCTCCAACCGCCCCTACAAGCGCGGCTGGGACCCGGCCGAATCCATCCGCAAGATGACCGAATGGCGCGCCGGCCATTTCGACGAGCGGGTGTTCCAGGCCTTCGTCAAAAGCCTGGGCATCTATCCCACCGGCTCGCTGGTGCGGCTGCGCTCCGGTCGACTGGCCGTAGTGCTCGAACAGTCGGAAAAATCCCTGCTCGCCCCGCGCGTGAAAGTGTTTTTCTCGACCAAATCACAGGCGCGCATCGTGCCGGAAATCCTCGACCTCTCGCGCCCCGGCCACACCGACGGCATCATCGGCCATGAAGATCCGGCGCACTGGGGATTCGACGACCTGGATGCGCTCTGGGCGAGCTGAACCCACCTACAAGACCCGAATGCCGGGCAGGCGTGCAAAGCACTCGCGCCGGACCGTTTCGACAAAATCCCCCACGTAGGCCCGCGCTGCATCGTCCTCGCGCACGGCGGCATGCAGCTCGGCCCACAAACCCTGCGGGCCGATGCGCCGCGCGACCACGTAGCCGCGTTCCAGATAGGGGGCCACCGCCCACGCCGGCAGCGCTGCCACCCCGCGCCGGCTGGCGACGAGCTGCAGGATCGCCACGGTGAGTTCGGCCTCGCGCCGCGTCAGGTGCACCCCGGCCGGCGTGAGCACGCGGCGCACGAAATCGAGCCTCGCCTCCGGCACTGGATAGGTGATGAGCGTCTGCCCGGCAAAATCGGCGGGCAGCAGGACCTTCTTTTTTTCCAGTGCGTGGCCGGGTGGCAGCAGTGCCAGCATTTCGTAACCGAACAACGGCAACATCGCGAGCCCCGCCCTTGGTGCGCCATCCGAAGTCACGACGAGATCGGCGCGGCGCTCGGCGAGTAATCCCAGTGGATCGGCCTGAAAGCCACCGAGTAGATCGAGTTCGACCTCCGTCCACACATCGCGATAGCTATCCATTGCCGGCATCAGCCAGTCGTAGCAGGTATGACACTCCACCGCGACACGCAGCTCGCCCGCTGCGCCATCCCTGAGCTTGGCCAGATCGCGCAGCGCGGCTTCCACCTGCGGCAGGGTTGCGTGCGCCAGCGCCAGCAGCCGACGTCCCGCTGCGGTGAGGCCCGCCGGTCGCGCCGCCCGATCCACCAGCGGCAGGCCAAGTTGCTCTTCCAGACCTTTCAATTGATGCGATACCGCAGATTGCGTCAGGTGCAGGCGCTCCGCCGCAGCCGTGAGGCCACCGCTTTCCGCCACTGCCGCAAGCAGGCGCAGGTGGCGCAGTTCAACATGAGGGATATTCATAAATAAAATGAAAACTATTCGTTTGTCTCATGTTATGTCGATCCGGATGATGCCGCCATCATTCATCGGGAGACCACCATGGCACGGACACACGCTTTGGGCATGCCGCGCATCGGCGCGCGGCGCGAACTGAAATTTGCACTCGAAGCCTTCTGGCGCGGCGAGATCGACGAAGCCGCCTTGCGCGCGACCGCCAGCGGCATCCGCCAAGCCAACTGGCAGCGGCAGGCGGCGGCTGGCCTCTCGCACGTCAGCGTCGGCGACTTTGCCTATTACGACCCCATGCTCACCCATGTGACGTTGCTGGGCTGCGCGCCGACGCGCTTTGGCTTCGGCCACAAGCTGGGGCTGACTGAGTATTTCCAGCTGGCACGCGGCAACACCGACCGCCACGCCATGGAAATGACCAAGTGGTTCGACACCAATTACCACTACATGGTCCCAGAGTTTCGCCCCGACACCAGTTTCAGCCTCGACGACGGCTGGCTATTCGACGAAGTGGCCGAAGCGCAAACCGCAGGCTTTGCACCCAAGCCGGTGTTGATCGGCCCGCTCAGCTTCCTGTATCTGGGCAAGGAAAAAGTGGCGGGCTTTGATCGCCTCGACCTGCTTGATCGCCTGCTGCCGGTGTACGGCCAGATCCTCGCGCGGCTGAAAGCGATGGGCGTCGACTGGGTGCAGATCGACGAGCCCATCCTTGCGCTCGATCTGCCCGCACCGTGGCGAATCGCATTCGAGCGCGCCTACCACGCGCTGCACGGCACCGGCGTCAAACTGCTGCTCGCCACCTACTTCGGCACCCTCGGGGAGAACCTGCGGGTAGCCACCGCGCTGCCGGTGGCCGGCCTGCATGTCGACGCCGTGCGCGGCAGTGCGGAACTCGCGCAGGTGATCGACTGGCTGCCCGCAACCAAGATGCTTTCGGTCGGCATCATCGACGGGCGCAACGTCTGGAAAACCGATCTGGCTGCCGCGTTTGATCGCCTGGACGGACTGAACCAGAACCTGGCCGAACGACTCTGGATCGCCCCCTCGTGTTCGCTCGCCCATGTGCCGGCCAGTCTCGGTGCGGAAACCACACTCGATGCCGAGCTGACTGCCTGGCTGGCGTTTGCCGACGAGAAACTCGGTGAATTGCAGACCCTGGCCCGCGCCCTGAACGCAGGACGCGCGGCAGTCGCGGCCGCATTCGACGACAATGCGGCCGCGTGCGCGTCCCGCCGTGCCTCGTCCCGCGTTCACAACCCTGCGGTGGCCGAGCGGCTGGTCCGTCTCGATACCGGTGCAGACCAGCGCACCCGCCCCTTTGCCGCGCGCCAGGCCGCGCAACGCGCACGCTTCGAGCTCCCCACCTTCCCCACGACCACCATCGGCTCGTTTCCGCAAACGCCGGACATTCGCGCGGCCCGCGCCGCATTCAAACGCGGCGAACTCGATGCGGCAGGCTACGAAGCCGCGATGCAGCACGAGATCGAATTCGCCGTCAGAAAACAGGAACAGCTGGGCATCGACGTGCTGGTGCACGGCGAAGCCGAACGCAACGACATGGTCGAGTATTTTGGCGAACAGCTGGCGGGCTACGCGTTCACACAATTCGGCTGGGTGCAGAGTTACGGCAGCCGCTGCGTGAAACCCCCCATCATCTACGGCGACGTATCACGCCCTCGCGCCATGACCGTGGCCTGGACACGCTACGCGCAATCACTCACCGCACGTCCCATGAAAGGCATGCTCACCGGGCCGGTGACCATGCTGCAATGGGCCTTCGTGCGCGACGACCAGCCGCGCAATCAAACCGCGCTCCAGATTGCCCTGGCGCTGCGCGACGAAGTCGTCGACCTCGAAGCCGCTGGCATCGGCATCATCCAGATCGACGAGCCCGCCTACCGCGAGGGCCTGCCGCTGCGTCAAGCCGACTGGCCGTCGTATCTCGACTGGGCGAGCCGTGCCTTCCGCCTGACGGCCTCCGTCGTAACCGATGCCACGCAGATCCACACCCACATGTGCTACTCGGAATTCAACGACATCCTGCCGGCCATCGCCGCCATGGACGCCGACGTCATCACCATCGAGACCAGCCGGTCGGACATGGAACTGCTGCGCGGCTTTGGCGATTTCGCCTACCCGAACGAGATCGGTCCCGGCGTGTACGACATCCACAGCCCGCGCGTCCCGCCTGTGGAAGAAATGCGCCGCCTGCTGGAAAAAGCCGCCGTCGTCATTCCGGCCCAGAACCTGTGGGTGAACCCGGATTGCGGGCTGAAGACGCGCGGCTGGCCGGAAACCGAAGCGGCACTGGCCAATATGGTGGCAGCGGCACAGGCCTTGCGCGCAGAACATGGGTCGGGTGCCATTTCACAATGAGGGCAGACGAAAACCGCTCAGGAGCCTCTTGTCCTCTTTGTCACACATCGTCTTGCCTGCGTGCAAATGATTGAACCGCGATTGCCGCATGTGATGCAGATTGATTGGCTTGCCATCTGGCCAATCGGTGCACGGCCAGCCTGCATTAGCCGTGACCTTCTGTTGCTCGACGAGCCAATTCAAACATCAACCCATTGATTATGCGTACAATTCAGTCATCACTTTCCAGGGAGAGCACACCATGCAATCGGTCAAGGAAATGGCGCGCGAGGTGATTGAGCATTTGCCGGATACGGCAACGTTCGACGATCTCATGTACGAATTTTATGTGCGGCAAAAAATCGAGGCCGGTCTCCAGGCCGCGAATGAAGGCCATACCATCCCGCACGACGAAGCGAAGCGGCGCCTGCTTGGCAATGCGGATTGAATGGACGGAACCCGCCCTGCAGGACATGGCGGCACTTCAAAGCTACATCGCCCAAGATTCGCCGCTGCGCGCCAGACTATTTATTGAACGGATTTTTGCGCATGTTGCCCATCTTGAAACTTTCCCCGAGTTGGGCAGGAGAGTCCCGGAAGCCGATATGCCCGGCATTCTGGAATTGGTGTTTCAGGGGTATCGCATCGTCTATCGTATCGCACCGCAACAAATCGAAATCCTGACGGTGTTGCACGGCAGCCGCGACTTGAACAGCCCGGGCAACCGGCCTTGGGAAGCATAGCCCAGCCCTGGCTCACCGATGCGCTTCTGACGCGCTCGTGCGTGACAAACCCGCTGTCTCTGGCTACGCCGAAATCACTTCTCCTCTTTGTCACACATCGTCTTGCCTGCAAGCAAAAGATTGAACAGGGAGGCAAGGGAGGCGCGGGAGGGTTGGTAGCCTCCCGCACCTCCCTGTGAATCCAGAACCTCACTCCCGTGCCGGACTCAGACGCGGATGGGTTTCCTCGCAGGCCAGCAGCACGACCAACCCGGACACGAACATGGCCGCCGCAGTGAACCAGAAACCGGCTTCGATGCCGCCGAAAACTGATGCCACCGCACCGAGCAGCAGCGCGCCGATGCCGTAGCCGGTGTCGCGCCAGAAGCGGTAGATGCCGATGGCCGAGCCGCGCCAGTTGGGGTGCGCAATGTCGGAGACGGCGGCGGACAGCGTGGGATAGAGCAAGGCCATGCCGAAGCCCATGACGGCGGCGGCAAACGACCACCACAGTTCGCCTTCGCCCACGAGCACCAGCGCCACGCCCGCGCCGCACAGCCACATGCCGGCGACGATGGGTTTCTTGCGGCCGACGCGGTCGGACCAGTGGCCGGTGAGGAATTGCGACAGGCCCCAGACGAAACCGTAGACGCCGACCACCCAGCCGATCCCGGCGAGGGAGAGGCCCTGCTGATGGAGATAGACGGGAAAGAACACCCACACCAGGGCATCGACGAATTTTTCCACCAGGCCGGCCTGGCTGATCGAGGCCATGCGCGCGTCGCGCCACGACATGAGCGTGAACACGTCCCAGGTGCCAGGAGTGTCGGCAATATTCTGCGGGTAGCGCGGCTTCGGCCCGCTGATCTGGCCGGCGGCCTGTTTCTTGCCCTCCGCGTGCGCCCACGGCAGGGTGTCCTTCACCCAGACCAGCGTGAGCAGGCCGGCGGCCAGTACGACGACGCTGCCGAACAGCATGAGCCCTTCGCGCGGCCCGAAATGCACGGCAAGGTAGCCGGTGACGATGCCGGCCAGCGCCACGCCGAAATAGCCCGAGAACTCGTTCAGCCCGATGGTCAGCCCGCGCTGGTCGGCGGTGGTGAGGTCGAGCTTGGACGTCTGCGTCAT
>JBEQCD010000035.1:0-26142 GCA_041639515.1 Hydrogenophilales bacterium
CCATCACCGGCAACGACGTCGTCATCCTCGACTTCTGGGCACCCTGGTGCGGACCCTGCCGTGGCTTCGCGCCCATTTTTGAAGCTGCCGCCGACAAGCACGCCGGCATCGTCTTCGCCAAGGTGAACACCGAAGTCGAACAGGAACTGGCCGCCTCGTTCCAGATTCGCTCGATTCCCACCCTGATGGTTTTCCGCGAAAACGTCATCCTGTATTCCGAAGCGGGTTCGCTACCCGCACCGGCACTCGATTCGCTGATCGAGCAAGTGATGGGGCTGGACATGGCCCAGGTCCACAAGGACATCGCCGAACAGCAACAGCAGCAGAGCTGATCAACTGCCCGTGAGCAACTGCCGCACCAGCGGCAGGGTGATCGGGCGCTGCGCTTCCAGGCTGGCGCGGTCGAGCGCCTCCAGGGTGGCCAGCAGGCTCTGCATGTCGCGCGCGCCGCGCGTGAGCAGGTAGTCGGCCACCGCCGGTTCCAGCCGGAACCCCAGGGATTCGGCATGGCGCGCGAGCGCCGCCTGCTTGTCCGCATCGGTCAGCGGGGCCATCTGGAACACCAGCCCCCAGCCCAACCGGGTCCGCAATTCCGGGATCAGCGGCATATCGGCCGGCGCAGCCCGGCCCGCCCCCAACCACCAGCCCCCCGCATCGCGCACCTGGTTGTAGACGGCAAAACCTGCGGCCTGTTGTGCGGCATCCCAGCCGTCGACCCCGTCTGCCACCACCACCGTTGCCGCTTCCAGCCCGCCGCGCGCCACCCGTTTGCCGGCCGACTCGCAGGCGTGGGCCCAGGCTTCCAGCAGATAACTCTTGCCGCTGCCCGGCGCGCCCCAGACGTATACCACCCGCTCGCTCGCCGAGCCGGCCAGCATGGCGGCCAGCTGCGCCATGAGTTCGTCGTTGCGGCCCACGACAAAACGCGCCAGTTCGGGACGTGCAGGGGGCCGGATGTCGAGGAGCAGTTGCCGCATAGGGCGGGAAGGATACGCAAAAGCCCGCGCCCTCGCCATGCGAAACGGCCGCTGCGCCCGGATATACTGCGGGCTGATTGACCCGTTTGCCCCCACCTGTAATGAGCCTAGCCTTCCCTGTCCCCGTCAGACCTGCGATTGTGGCCCCGCCCATGATCGAGGAATCGCTGTCCTCAGACGAACGCAGCGCGCTGAAGTCGCGTATCAAGACTTTGATGAAACAGCAGGACGCGGTGCTGGTGGCGCATTACTACACCTCGGCCGACCTGCAGGACCTGGCCGAGGAAACCGGCGGCTGCGTGTCGGATTCACTGGAGATGGCGCGCTTCGCCCACGCCCATCCGGCCAAAACCCTGATCGTCGCCGGCGTGAAGTTCATGGGCGAAACGTCCAAGATCCTCAACCCGGAAAAGCGCGTGCTGATGCCCGACCTCAAGGCCGACTGCTCGCTCGACCTCGCCTGCCCGGCGGATGAATTCGCCGCCTTCTGCGATGCGCATCCGGACCGCCTCTCTGTCGTCTACGCCAACACCAGCGCGGCCGTGAAGGCGCGGGCCGACTGGGTCGTCACCTCCGGCATCGCGGTCAAGATCGTGAAATACCTGCACCAGCAGGGCCACAAGTTGCTGTGGGCACCGGATCGTCATCTGGGCGACTACGTGCAGCGCGTGTCGGGTGCGGACATGCTGCTGTGGCAGGGCTCGTGCGTGGTGCACGAAGCCTTCAAGGCCGAGGCGCTGAAAAAGCTGCGCGCCGAGCACCCGCATGCTGCCGTGCTCGTCCACCCCGAATCGCCCGAGGCGGTGATCGCGCAGGCCGACGTGGTCGGTTCGACCACCCAGCTCATCAACGCAGTCAAAGACCTGCCGAACCCCGAATTCATCGTCGCCACCGACAACGGCATCTTCCACAAGATGCGCGCCGCCGCGCCCGGCAAGATCCTGCTCGAAGCGCCCACAGCTGGCGAAGGGGCCACCTGCCAGTCGTGCGCGCACTGCCCGTGGATGGCGATGAACGGCCTGCGTAACCTCGCGCGCGTGCTCGAAACCGGCGAAAACGAAATCCACATCGAAGAAGGCATACAGGCCAAGGCCCGGCTGTCGATCCAGCGCATGCTGGACTTTGCTGCCGCCGAGAAGGCCGGGCGCATTCAGTTGGGAGACTGACATCTCACAAGGAGGACAGGAGAAATTGCGCTTCTGATCTGGTTTGCCTTTCCTCTTGTCCTCCGGTCCTCATTGTTACTTCTTGAACAGGAATCCCCATGGCCGGTGCCAGCCTCCTAGCCCTCATCGACGACATCGCGAGCGTGCTCGACGACGTGGCCGTTCTCTCCAAGGTCGCGGCCAAGAAAACCGCCGGCGTGCTCGGCGACGACCTCGCGCTGAACGCACAGCAGGTGGCCGGTGTGAAGGCCGACCGTGAATTACCGGTGGTGTGGGCCGTGGCCAAGGGCTCGTTCGTCAACAAGCTCATCCTCGTCCCCGCCGCGCTGGCCATCAGCGCCGTGGCGTCCTGGGCGATCACCCCGCTGCTCATGCTGGGTGGCGCGTTCCTTTGCTATGAAGGCTTCGAGAAACTCGCGCACAAATTCCTGCACAGCCCGGCTGAGGACGACGCGCACCGCGCCGAGCTTGCTCATGCACTCGAAGACCCGGCGCTCGATCTCGTCGCGTTCGAAAAGGACAAGATCAAGGGCGCGATCCGCACCGATTTCATCCTCTCCGCCGAAATCATCGTCATCACGCTGGGCACGGTGGCGGCGGCGAGTTTCCTCACCCGGGTGTCGGTGCTCGCCTCCATCGCGATCATCATGACCATCGGCGTCTACGGGCTGGTCGCCGGTATCGTCAAGCTCGACGACGCCGGGCTCTATCTCTCGCAAAAGGCCAGTGCAGCCGCCCGCACCCTGGGCCGCTTTCTGCTCGCCGCCGCGCCCTGGCTGATGAAGGCGCTGTCGGTGCTGGGGACCGCCGCCATGTTTCTCGTGGGGGGCGGCATCCTCGCGCACGGCGTGCCGGCCCTGCATCACCTGGCCGAAGTGATCGCGCCGGCCGGCGGCGCAACCGGTTTGCTGGTGTCACTGCTGGTCGATGCAGTGGTGGGCGTCGTCGCCGGCGGCCTGGTGCTGGCGGGGGTCACGGGCGTCAAGCGGCTGTTCAGGCGTCCGGCCGCCTGACTGTCCGGGGTGCGACATCTTGTCGCATTGCGCGCTGAATATTAGAAATATCTAATACATGCTTTCCCACCCTCTCAGGCTCCCCATGAACGCCCTGCGCACCCTCGCCCTGTCCCTCGTTCTCGTCTCCACCGCCGCGTTTGCCGGCGAACGTCAGGCGCTTGAAACCTATCTGTCCCCCGCCCCTTCGCTCATGCCCATTCTGGTCAAGCAGGCCGGCGACCTGGGCCTCTCCGCCGAACAGCAGGCCAAGCTCGCCGACTGGCGCAAGGTTGCCCTGCCCGGCCGCGAAAAGCTGGAAAAGGAAATCGCCACCGGCCGCCTGGCGATCAACCAGGCCATGCTCGACGGCAAGAACAACAATGACGTCCAGAAACTGGTGCGTGAAGTGCAGCGCAAGGAAATCAAGCTCGTCGTCGGCAAGCTGGCCTGCCGCGACAACGCGAAAAAGGTGCTGACGCCCGAGCAGTGGTCGAAGCTGATCGCCCTCTATCAGGCCCAGCCCTGAATCAGAACCGCGCGGCTGTCAGCTGGCGGTCGTGCGCCCGCGCCAGCAACAGCTGCGCGGTCATCGCGCCGATGAGCGCGAGGAACATGTCCCACTGCGTGTCCCACACGTCACCCTGCGTGGCCAGAAAAGCATCGGCATCCGCGCCGATCGCCAGCGCCGCCCCCCACTCCATGAATTCGTAGCAGGCGGAAAACGCCAGAATCACCGACGTCGTCAGCAGAAACAGCCAGCCGCCCGGCCGCAGCGGCGTCTGCTTCAGCAGGATTTCGCGCGCCAGCATCGCCGGGATGAAGCCCTGCGCCAGATGGCCCAGCCGGTCGTAATGATTGCGCGCCAGGTCGAAAGCGTCCTGCACCCAGAAACCCAGCGGCACGCGCGCATAGGTGTAGTGCCCACCCAGCATCAGGATCAGCCCGTGCACGAACAGCAGCCGCACGACCAGGGGCGACAGCGGAAAGCGAGGGTGGGTGAGCAGCAGGAGCGGCAGGGCTATCATCACCGGCAGCGTTTCCAGCACCCAAGTCAGGCGGTCGTAGGGGTTCACGCCGGACACGAACAACGCCGCCAAGGTCAGCACCGACAGAACGCTTGCTTCGGTCTTGCCCATCTTCATTCCCATGCCGCCGCCCCACCTTCGTGTTCCAGGGCGGCGAAGCGCGCCTCCAGCACCTGCATCGTCGTCGCCCGGTCGCCCTGCCACACCAGCGGCTCGCCCACCCAGGCGTCGGCAAAAAACGGAATCGGCAACCAGTCGCCCTTGGGCAGCGCCTTGCCCAGCCCGCGCAGGTAGATCGGCACCACCGGCACCGTCGGCGCATCTTCCATCAGGTGCGCAATACCGGATTTCAACGCGCTGCGCTTTTCCGGCTCGCCGCGCGACCCCTCGGGGAACAGGATCAGGATGTCGCCCGCCGCGAGTGCCGCTTCAATGTGCGCGAGTGGCTTTTCGCCCGGCTTGGGCCGGCGCGACAGCGGCAGGATGTGCATGATGTGGAGCGCGAACCAGGCGACGAACGGGTTCTTCAGAAAATAATCCGCCGCCGCCACCGGCCGCACCCGGTGCAGCTTCGCCAGCGGATACAGGCTCATCAGCAGCAGCGTGTCGAGATGGCTGTTGTGGTTGGCCGCGAGGATCGCCGGGCCGGTCTGCGGCAGGCGCTCGGCGTGGCGCAGGTTCACGCCCAGCACGAGGGCGAGGAAGGGGCGGACGATCAGCAGGAAGAAGAGCGCCTGAAGCGTGCGCAACACGGACAGGGATTTCAACGCGTGGGATGGGGCGGCAACGGCTCTTCGTTTTCGCGGGTGGGGCCAGCCTCGCTCAACCGCGTCAGCCGGATGAATGTCGCGATCTCTTCCTGCCAGCGCAGTTTTTCCAGCGTGGACAGGGCCTTGAACGCCTTCAGACGCTCATCGCTGACGTGATAGGTGCGGTCGCCGCGATCAAATGCCATTCAGCTCCCCTTCAAACGCTGGAGGTGTTCGATGTCCGCCAGATCGATCGGGCGACCAACCGCCTTTTTAAGTGCAATCAAATCGTCGATGGACGCGATGACAACCGGCACGTCGCCTGCCCTGAGTGCGATTGCGTGTTGGCGCAAAGTCGCAAAATCCACCGGCGGGTATAACAACACATCCAGCGTCACCCCGGCGACGCCAGGCGCACGCAGGGCAAAGGCCTCGAGATTGCGCTCCTCGTGCCAGCGGGCCAGCTGGTCGAGATCTGTCAGGG
Organism: Hydrogenophilales bacterium; assembly: GCA_041639515.1. Classification (GTDB taxonomy): domain Bacteria; phylum Pseudomonadota; class Gammaproteobacteria; order Burkholderiales; family Thiobacillaceae; genus Thiobacillus. The sequence goes on from JBEQCD010000035.1 coordinate 5,397, forward strand.
TATCCAGCTCAACCAGCAACATCGGCACCATGCCCAGTTCGCGCGCCATGACGACCAAGGCAGACAGGTTTTCCGGCGTCATCGCCACCGACACGTCGATGTCCATCGTCGCGCGCTCGATGCCGTGCAGCGAAATCGCCAGACCGCCGATCAACACATAGTCGACTTGATGGCGGTCCAGCGCGGAAAAAAGGTCGAGGTAGAACATTGATTCGGATGAGTCTAAGCGCTTACGCCGCCGCCTCGAACGCTACTTCCCAGCCGGGGAAAACCAGCACCGCAGGATGGCATTTCAGCGCCCGCGCCAGCACCTTGGCACGCTCGCCCCCGAGATTCACCCGGCCGTTTTCAATCGCGGAAATCGTCGCCTGCGGAATCCCGGTCAATTCGGCCAACTGGCGCTGGCTCAATGCCTGAAGCTCGCGCAGGATGCGCAGCGACTCCCCGACCGGCACTTCAACGCGCTGTTTGGCAGGTTTGAAATTTTTCATCTCAACTTCTCCGGTAATCGTGGGCGGTCACCTGAACCACCTGTATCAGCAGCACATCGGCCATCACCTGATAAATCACGCGCCACTGCAAACCCAGCCGCGATTGTCGCGCCCCTCACACTCGCCGCTGCGTTTCTCATCCTGATTCAAGCTTAGCTAGCTCAAGCGGATTGGCCATGGCGAGTGTTACAACATTCGACCCGAACATCTTTCCTAACTGCTGGAACCAGCTAATCCGCAAGGTTTCTAGAAACTTTATGTCGACAGGGTGATTGGACTCACGATGAAATTCCAACCAATACTCGACACGTTCCTGATGTTCTGGAAATTTGGCTCCAAGGTTGCCTGCGAATAATACAGCTGCATCTATATGTTCGTAGTCTGGTTTTTTGACGATGTCATCTAACAGCTTCCATGCGTGCCAAGGATCAAGCGCTGTGTGATTGTTGTTTGCCACAAGTAACAGGCCACTGGCATCAGGACGATTCAGCGCTTGTTTTGTTTCTGCTATTTGCCTGTTGGCCTTGCGCACTCGTCTTTCTATGGGAATTCGATACAGCGACATGATCTCGTCAGTGAACGCTGGCGTAAAACCGCTAGTAGTCATGCGGACTTCACCAAATATAATAACCGGCGCACGATCAGCATTAAGTTCATGCAGATACAAGCTTGAGACCTTCTCAATGATTTTGTCATCGTGAATCTTGTCTTCATCCAAGCACTTCAGCTCGGCGATTACATTGGCGTCATCAAAGAAGAAATCAGCGTTCTTGTGGCTCGGCGCGCGACCCAAGAGATTTGTTACCCTGATGCCTCCGATTGGCTCAACACAAGTGGCCAGTTCGTCTTCGACGCTGAAAGACACCGTGTGATTATTTCGGCCTTGTGTTTTCAAGATGTCGCACTTTCTGGGTGTTCTGGACTGAATTGCCCAGGGTCAAAAAGAGCGCTTCAACAAACCAGACTCATTACTGCCGCAATTGGATATCAATGAGCTGCCAGCTCTTATCGGACCTGATTTTTTTAAGCTCGGCGTAATAGCCAGAACGAATTAGCGCACCAAAAGAATTCTGTGAGTCAACATAAGCGAAAACTTTGAGCCTACAGTCCCCTTGATAGTTAATCGTGACCTCATTATCCGTAATGGAGGGAAAATCGGCCGTTGCGGGTGATTTCAGGAGCTTCTTTACGAATTCCTGTGACGCCACGTACGCTCCAGCGGCATCATTACACTCTTCTTCGATTTTTCTTGCAGCCTCTTCGATGACTTTTCTTGCGGCGTTAGCTTTTTCAAGTTTTTGCTTCTCTGCCTTGGCCTTGTTGTAGAGATTGGTTAGTTCAGGATGGTTGGTAGAAAGAAGATCCTTGGTGAGGAACATGACTTGCTCCCAATCCTCATTTTTGGCAGCAGAACGAGCTTCGGCCAATAAAATTTCAGGGTTGCGCTCAAAAGAAGAGCGCTGCGAAAGGTGCCCGGCGGAATAAATCGCGAGAAGCACAATAACCACTCTTGCAAATGCTGGAATGATCAGATATGTCTTCTTGTGTGTGTAATCCCTAACTGGCGGTAGCAAAAATCCTGCAGCAACAATCATCAGAATTCCAGCAGGCACTGATACCACCAGTAACAATAAACCTGATAACAACAACAGAATGCCAAACACCCATGCAACCAATTTGTATTTCATGATTTGCTCTCGATGGTCATAACATAGATAAGTTGATCAGAAATGCAGGTAATACACAAAATGAAAAAACAGCGGCGCGGTATACGTCAGGCTGTCCACCCGATCCAGGATGCCGCCGTGGCCCGGGATCAGTGAGCCGCTGTCCTTGATGCCCAGATCGCGCTTCAGCGCGGATATCGTCACGTCGCCGACGAAGCCGCCGATGCCGATGATGAGGCCGGCCGCGATGGGCTGCCAGCCGACCAGCGGCGTCAGGTAAGGCGCGGCGAGCCAGGCGACGAGGGTGGTGGTGGCGACGCCGCCGAGGAAGCCGGCGACGGTTTTGCCGGGGCTGACCTTGGGGATGACCTTGCGGCGGCCGGCGAGCTTGCCCCAGACGAACTGCATGACGTCGTTGAACTGGGTGAGGAAGACCAGGAAGAGCAGCAGCCCGGCGCTGCCGGCCGCGGGATTCTTCGCATCCGGCAGCGCCAGCAGGAAGGCGGCGTGCGAGAGCGAGAACACGGTGGTCATGAGGCCCCAGTGGATGGTGCCGGCGGCGCGCAGGAATCCCTGCGTCTCGCCGACGATGACCATCTTGAGCGGGATGATCAGGAAGAGGTACACCGGGATGAAGATGATGAAGAGGCCGAACCAGGCGTCGTAGACCCAGAAATACTGCACGGGGATGGCGGCGTAGGCCCAGAACAGCACGCGGCGGTCGGCGCGGCGGGTGGGGATGATGCTGAAGTATTCCTTGAGCGCGAGGAAGCTTACTAGCGCGAAGAAAACGATGGAGAGCGCGCGGTCGACTGCGATGGCCAGGATGAACAGGCCGGCCATGATCCACCACGAGCGCATGCGCAGCCAGAGTTCGCGGTCGCCGGGGCCGGGTTTGAAAAGCTTCTTCAGCCCGATGATGACGGTGCCCAGCATCAGCAGGGCGAGGATGCCGGCGAGGGCGTATTGCAGGTTAAGCGGCATGGGTGTGTCCTGTGGCAGCCATATCGGACCCGCAGGCATGGCAGTAGCGTGCAAAGGCATTGGCGCGCACGCCGCACGCCGGGCAGGGCCGGAACAGGCCGATGCCGCAGTGCATGCAGAAATTGCGCGTGCTGTCCTTGAGGTCGACGGGTCGTTCACAGCCGGGGCAGATGCCTTTGTTCAGGCGCTCGTGCGCAACTTCGTAGCTGATCTCCTGGCGGCGTTCGGCTTCGGAAAGTGCCTCGGCCGCCTTCTGCCGGTCGAGATAGCGCTGCAGGGCACCGATGGCATAGTGGCCGCCCACCAGGGTGAGCACGATGCCGACAAGGTAGCGCACATAGCCGCCGTAGCTCGGCAGATAGGGCACCAGTTCGATAAAAAACGCGAACAGGGCAAAGAAGATGAAGCCCCAGACAAAGGGCCAGTATTTGCCGCGCCGATGCCGCACAAAGAGCCATCCGGCCAGTGCGAGCAGCGGCAGGGTGAACGCCAGCCGCACCAGAAACACCCGCAACTCCACCTGCTGCTGCGCGTCGCGCCACTGTTTTTCTGCGGCGCGTTCCAGTTCGGCCAGCCGGGTTTGCGCCTGTTCCTGCGCCTGACGCGCGGCGAGGTTGGCCTGGTCCAGCTTTTCCACCACCACTTCGGCCCGTCGTTCGGCAGCCTTGAGTGCATCCAGCGTCTGGGTGCGCTTGACCAGTTCAGTGTCCTGCGCCGCCTGCGCGGTGACCTTGCGGGTGGCAAGCCAGTTGGCGAAGGTGTCGCGTTCACCCTGCGTCTGGTTGCGCGCGGCCTCAAAGACCAGCTGCGCACGCGCACGCGCGTCCTCGCCTTCCTTGAGGCGCTGGGTCTGCTGCCGGATCGTCGCCCGGGCGGCTTCGGCCTGCCGGGCATCGATGAAGTCTTCGATGCGCGCAGGCGATTCCACCTTGGGCAAATCGCCTACCACCAATCCGCCCAGCCCGATGAGAAAGTTGGCGAACACCACGGCAATGAGCCAGAGCCCGCGCCGGAACCATTTTTCGGAAAACCGCAGCGACTTGCTCATGGCTTCTCCATCCGATCTGGCGAGACTTCCCGCAACGCGGCGCGTGCCCGGTTGATCACGGTGAGTACGAGCAGCACCCCCATCACACCGAGCAGTCCGTTGATCCAGTCGCCCGGTGCCACGCCCAGACCCAGCAGCAGCCCCAACGCGCCAAACCAGAACGCGCGGTCGCTCTTGCCCATGGGCCCCTGGTACTGGCGCCGGGCACCAATCTGCACGGCAACCACGCCAGTCATTTCGGAAATCACCGCAAGCACGACCACACCTTCAACCAGCGGCACCCAGACAAAGGGCACCCAGGCCAGCGGCAGATAGAGCAGGGCATCCGAAACCACATCGCCCAGTTCGTTGAGGATCGCGCCCAACTTCGACTGCTGGCCGAATTCGCGCGCCAGCATGCCGTCGATGGCGTTCAGGCCCATGCGCAGGAACAGGATCAGCGGCAACAGCAGCAGCGGCCAGGTCTCGAACGGTCGCCAGGCGATGAGCCCGCCCCCGATGGCGGAGAGCACCACGGCAGCCAGGGTGACCTGGTTGGCAGTAACGCCGACGGCGGCAAGCCGCGCAACGCCCGGGCGGAGCAATGCCTGGAAGCGGGGTTTCAGGTCGTAAACAGAAGGCATGGAATGCAGGGTCTCCACAGGGGAACGCTTCGGGACGATTGTAGTCGCAGCGACCCGGCCCACAATATCCCGTAAAATGCGGCTTTTGCAGCACCGTTCCGCCATGCCCCGCCTCCGCGAAATCCCCTACAACTACACCTCGTTTTCCGACCGCGAGATCGTCATCCGCCTGCTGGGCTCCGACGCCTGGAGCGTGCTGAACACGTTGCGCGGCGAACGCAGGACCGGCCGCTCGGCGCGCATGCTGTTCGAGGTGCTGGGCGACATCTGGGTGGTGCGGCGCAATCCCTATCTGGAAGACGACCTGCTGGCCAACCCGAAACGGCGCGCGCTGCTGGTCGAGGCGCTGCGCCATCGCCTGCACGAAATCGAACTGCGCCGCCAGGGCAATGATCTGGTCGGCCAGCTGTTGCAGGCCGCCGAGCGTGCGGTGCGCGAATTCGAAGCCTGGTTCGCCGACACGACCAACCTGCGTAGCCGCATCCAGCGCCGCCTGGCCGGCATCACCCGCAAGGACAACATCAGCTTTGACGGCCTGGCGCGCGTCTCGCACGTCACCGACGCCACCGACTGGCGCGTGGAATATCCCTTCGTGGTGCTCGCGCCCGACAGCGAAGCCGAAATGGCCGCGCTGGTGGCCGGCCTGATCGAGCTGGGCATGACGATCATCCCGCGCGGCGGCGGCACCGGCTACACCGGCGGCGCGGTGCCGCTCACTGACCGCGCGGCGGTGATCAATACCGAAAAGCTCGAAGCGATCAGCGCGGTGGAAATGCTGCATCTGCCCGGCTGCGAATTCGAGGTGCCCACCCTCCACTGCGGCGCGGGCGTGGTCACCAAGCGGGTGATGGAAGCGGCCGACGCCGCCGGGCTGGTGTTCGCGGTCGACCCGACCTCGGCCGACGCCTCGACCATCGGCGGCAACGTATCAATGAATGCCGGCGGCAAAAAAGCGGTGCTGTGGGGCACGGCGCTGGACAACCTCGTGTCGTGGAAGATGGTCACACCCGACGCCGACTGGATCGAAGTCAGCCGCCTCGACCACAACCTGGGCAAGATTCACGACGCGCCCTCAGCCACGTTCGAAATCCGCCGTTTCGGCCCCGACGGCAAGACCCCCAAGGGCAGCCCCGACATCCTCACCATACCCGGCAGCCGCTTCCGCAAGACCGGCCTCGGCAAGGACGTCACCGACAAATTCCTCGCCGGCCTGCCCGGCATCCAGAAGGAAGGCTGCGACGGCCTCATCACCTCGGCGCGCTTCATCCTGCATCGCCTGCCGGCACACGGTCGTACCGTCTGCCTGGAATTCTTCGGCTCGGCGCGCGAAGCCACGCCAGCGATCGTTGAAATCAAGGACTACTGCGACGCTCATCCCGACGTGCTGCTCGCCGGCCTGGAACACCTCGACGCACGCTACGTGAAAGCCGTGGGCTACGCCACCAAATCGCCGAAGAATGCCCGGCCGAACATGGTGCTGCTGATCGACGTGGTATCCGACAACGAAATCGCCGCCGGCGAAGCCGCCTCGCGCATCGTGCAGCTGGCCAACCTGCGTGGCGGCGAAGGTTTCATCGCGGTGAACCCCGAAACACGCAAGAAATTCTGGCTCGACCGCGCCCGCACCGCCGCGATTGCAGCGCACACCAACGCCTTCAAGATCAACGAGGACGTGGTGATTCCGCTGCCGCGTCTGGGCGACTACACCGACGGCATCGAACGCATCAACATCGAACTGTCGCTGGCCAACAAACTGAAGCTCGCCGACGCGCTGACCGAATTCTTCGCCGCACCGCTGCCGCTGCTGGAAGACGACGACACCGTCGCCGACCCGGAAAAGGTCGCCGAAAAGCAGGCACAGGCGCAGGGGCTGGTGACCGCCGTGCGCGAACGCTGGGCGGCTTACCAGGCCGACCTCGACGCGCCACACGAACAGGGCACCGTCTTCACCACCCTGCGCGACAAGACGATCCGCGCATCGTGGAAGCGCGAACTCCGTAGTCCACTGCAACAGCTTTTCGTCGGCCGCGAATACACCCGCATCCTCGAAGCCTGCGACCGCATCCACAAGGACGTGCTGAAGAGCCGGGTCTTCGTCGCCCTGCACATGCACGCCGGCGACGGTAACGTGCACACCAACATCCCGGTGAATTCCGACGACTACGCCATGCTGCAAAGCGCGAATGCTGCTGTCGCGCGCATCATGCAGCTCGCTACTGACCTCGGCGGCGTGATCTCGGGCGAGCACGGCATTGGCCTCACCAAGCTGGAATTCCTCGACGACGCCACGCTGGCGCACTTTGCCGATTACAAGAAAAAAGTCGATCCCAACGGTCGCTTCAACAAGGGCAAGCTTCTGCGCGGCGCCGACCTGCGCAACGCCTACACGCCCTCGTTCAGCCTGCTGGAAGCCGAATCGATCATTCTCGAAGCCTCCGAAACCCAGGACATCGCCGATTCGATCAAGGACTGCCTGCGTTGCGGCAAGTGCAAACCGGTGTGCAATACCCACATCCCGCGCGCCAATCTTTTATACAGCCCGCGCAACAAGATCCTCGCCACCTCGCTCCTGATCGAAGCCTTCCTGTACGAAGAACAGACCCGGCGTGGCGTGTCGCTCAAGCACTTCGACGAGTTCGGCGACGTGGCCGACCACTGCACCGTCTGCCACAAGTGCAAGAACCCCTGCCCGGTCGATATCGATTTCGGTGACGTGTCCATCGCCATGCGCAATCTGCTGCGCAAACAGGGCAAGAAGAAATTCAATCCCGGCACCTGGGCGTCGATGGCCTTCCTCAACGCCACCGACCCCAAGACGATCAAGGCGCTGAGAAAGCCGCTCATCGAATGGGGCTACGCCGGCCAGCGCATGGGCAACCGCCTGTTCAAGCGCCTGGGGCTGATCCAGGACCAGGTGAAACACCCGCCCGCCTCGCTCGGTCGGCCCGGCGTGCGCGCCCAGGTCATCCACCTGGTCAACAAGCCCATGCCCGGTGGTCTGCCGAAGAAGACCTCGCGCGCGCTGCTGGGGCTGGAAGACCCGGCCATCGTGCCGGTGCTGCGCAACCCAGCCAAGCTGTCGGACGACGCCGATGCGGTGTTCTACTTCCCGGGCTGCGGTTCCGAACGCCTGTTCTCGCAGGTGGGATTGGCCACGCAGGCGATGCTGTTCGAACTCGGCGCGCAGACCGTGCTGCCGCCGGGTTATCTGTGCTGCGGCTACCCGCAGACCGCCGGCGGCCAGGCTGACAAGGGTGAAGCCATCACTGCCGCCAACCGCGTGCTGTTCCACCGTGTCGCCAACACGCTCAACTACCTCGACATCAAGACCGTGATCGTGTCCTGCGGCACCTGCATGGACCAGCTGCTGAAGTACGAATTCGAGAAGATCTTCCCCGGCTGCCGCCTGCTCGACATCCACGAATACCTGATGGAAAAAGGCGTGAAACTAGACGGTGTGAGTGGAGAAAAGTACCTCTATCACGACCCCTGCCATACGCCGATGAAAACACACGCGCCGCTGAAGGTCGCCAACGCCCTGCTCGGCGGCGCGCCCGACAGCGGGGCGGTGAAACTGTCCGACCGCTGCTGCGGCGAATCCGGCACGCTGGCCGTGACGCGCCCCGACATCTCGACCCAGATCCGCTTCCGCAAGGACGAGGAAATCCGCGCCGGCGTGGCCGCCCTCGGCAGCCAGGGCGGCCAGCCGGTCAAGCTCCTCACCAGCTGCCCGTCCTGCCTGCAGGGCCTGGCCCGCTACAGCGACGACACCGGCACCGAACCGGATTACATCGTGGTCGAACTGGCGAAGAAGCTGCTTGGGGAAAACTGGATGGCCAGCTACCTCGCCCGCGTGGGCAACGGCGGAATCGAACGCGTGCTGCTGTGACCCACCGGCGGCGTTGATTGCGCCGCCGGGGACGTGCTAGCCTGCGGATTGCGGAGACCGTTCAATATAAAAAGCACATCGGTCTATCAGGAGGAATTCAACATGCATGCACGCCTGACCGTGCTCGCCGCTACGCTGGCGGTCTCGCCCACGCTGTGGGCTGCCACGTCCAACGTGGATATCTACGGGGCCATTAACCTCATCGTGCCCACCAGCGGTGTTTACTCCGCCGCTGCGGATATCGGCAACAACATCTTTTCGCAATCGCCATTCGTGCCCAGCGCGGCTGTCACGGAAACGGCTGGCCAGACGGCGGCCATCACCTTGCCTGATTACAGTGCACAGGCCCGAACCACACTTGGCAGCAACCACGCGTTTGTCCAGGCGAATGGATTCAGTAATGGGGCTTTCGCCGTCGGCAGTTTTTCCGGCTGGTACGATCAGATCACCATCACCGGCGGTACAGGAGCGGGAACGGTACAGTTTTCAGTACGGCTGAATGGGCTGGTGACAGCTGGGGCGCATCTCGGTCTGATCGGCTACGGTTTGCTGGCAAGCTCGGTTCACCCCACCCAGCTCAGTTCGGATTCCTTGAGTTTTAATGTGTTGCACGCTTCCGTTCCATGGGGACTGGATTCCACACAAGTCACTGAAATTGCGCTCTACGACATTGTGGTTTCGCCTTACAGCGACCCCAATCAGCTTGGTGCCCTGTTCGAGCCGTCTGCCCCGGGAACAGGGATACCCGCAATCCCCTCTCCCCATGATCAGCCTGGCAACGATGCCGGGATGGGCTTCCCGGCTTACGTTCCCGACCTGATTCTTGTGCCGGGTGGCCATCAGCCAGTCAATGTCACGCTGACCGGCACTCTTGAATTCACCTACGGTGAAGCGTTTTATCTAATCGGTGCCTTGGGTACGGCTGTTATGGGCAATGGCCTGCAAACTTTTACACCATTCGAAATTTCCGACTCGCCAGCGACGAGCCCCACCGTCGACGGAACCGGCCCCACCACGCTCGATTTCGTCAACAGCGCCCACCTCGTCGGCATCGTGTTGCCGGAAGGTGCGAACCTGTCGTCGGCCGCCGGTGCCGCCTACAACGTCACTGCCGTCCCCGAACCAGGCGAATGGGTGCTCATGCTGGCCGGGCTCGGGCTGGTCGGCTGGCGGGTACGCCGCCGCGCCTGACGCTTGCCAAGGCCCGCTTGCGCCCCGCATGATGCGGGGCGTTTCGTTTCGGGAATCCAATCATGACCTGCCCCCTGTGCGACCCCCCCGGCGGCGACCTGCTCTGGCAGGACGATTTCTGCCGCATCGTGCGGGTGACCGACACGCCGGATTACCCCGGGTTCTGCCGTGTGATCCTCAATCGCCACGTGGCGGAGATGACCGACCTGCCGCCGGCTGAGCGCGCGCGCCTGATGATGACGGTGATGAAAGTCGAGCAGGTGCTGCGCGACCTGCTGCGGCCGGACAAGATCAATCTTGCCGCGCTCGGCAACGTGGTGCCGCATGTGCACTGGCATGTGATTCCACGCTTTGTCGACGACCCGCATTTTCCCAACCCGATCTGGGGTGCCCGGCTGCGTGACACGCCACATGCAGTCCCGGCGGATTTCGACGCCCGGCTGGCCCGGGCAATCGACGGGGCGATGCAGCCTTAAGCGACGGCTGCCTGTTCGCGCTTGGGAAAGGGAATGACCTGGGCGGCGGGTTCGTCCGCCCGCACGCGCGCAGCGGGAAAAATGGCAAAGAAACTGCTGCCCTTGCCGGGCACGGACTGCACGTCCAGCCGGGCGCCGTGCCGGGTGAGCACGTGCTTGACGATGGCCAGGCCAAGGCCGGTACCGCCGGTTTCACGCGAACGGCTGCGGTCGACGCGGTAAAAGCGCTCGGTCAGGCGCGGGATGTGTTCGGCGGCGATGCCTTCGCCGGTATCGGCCACCTCGAACACGCCTTCGCCCTCGCGCAGACTCCAGCGCAGGGTGATGCTGCCACCTTCCGGGGTGTAGCGGATGGCGTTGGAAACCAGATTGCCCAGCGCGCTGCGGATTTCCTGCAGGCTGCCGCGCAGGCGTGCCTCGCTGCCCATTTCGACCTGCACCTGATGACGCCCCCGGCTCAGCGATTCGGCTTCGGCAGCCAGGGCGCGGGCCATGTCCGGCACATTGACGTCTTCTTCCTTGAGCGCATGCTCGTCGCTTTCCAGCCGCGACAGGGTGAGCAGGTCGTCGAGCAGGTGCTGCATGCGCCGGGTGTGGTCGAGCATCAGTTCGTAGTAGCGGTGCGATTCGCTGAACGGCAGCTCGGGGGCGTCGGCCAGGGTTTCGACAAAGCCGCCGACGACGGTCAGCGGGGTGCGCAGTTCATGCGAGACGTTGGCGATGAAATCGCGCCGCATCGCATCCACGCGTTCGAGTTCGGTGATGTCGCGCGCCACCAGCAGCTTCTTGCCTTCGCCGAAGGGCACCAGCTGCATGGCCAGGGAGATTTCGCGGTTGATGGGCGATTTGCAGACCAGCGGGCGCGAGAAATCCTCGGCATCGAGAAATTCCAGAAAGTGGGCCTGCCGCATGAGGTAGCGGATGAACTGGCCCCGATCCCGCTCGCAATCGAGGCCCATGAATTGGCGCGAGGCGGGGTTGCACCACTCGATCTGCTCGCTGCCGTTGAGGATGATCATGGCATCCGGCACGGCCTGGGCGGCATGTTCGAACTGTTCGAGGGCGCTGGTGAGTTCGCTGCGGCTGGCTTTCTGGCGGCGCTGGAGCTTTTGCAGCCGGTAGAAGATGTCGCCCCAGGTGCCGGTGGCGTCAGGCGGTTCGACTTCGTCGGGATTTTCCAGCCAGCGCGCCAGGCGGAATTCCTGCCACAGGCGGCGCAGCATCACAAAGGCCTGGATGCCGGCCAGAAACCCCAGCGCGATCACGAGCCCCCAGCCTGCCCAGAGGAAGAGCGCAACGAACAGCACACTCGCCAGCACGCTCAACGGCCGCCACCAGAATCCCATTGCCTTGTCCGCCAGTTTTCCAACTGGCGGCATTATCAACCTGCTTCGGCAGAAAAGCGATAACCCGCACCGCGCACGGTCTGGATCAGGTCGGCATGGCTGGACGGCTCCAGCGCCAGGCGCAGGCGACGGATATGCACATCCACCGTGCGCTCTTCCACGAACACGTCGTCGCCCCACACCTGGTCGAGCAACTGGGTGCGCGAATACACGCGTTCGGCATGGGTCATGAAGAAATGCAGCAGGCGGAATTCGGTCGGGCCCAGGTCCAGCGGCTGGCCGTTGCCCTGCACGCGATGGCTCACGGGGTCCAGACGCAGGCCGCGAATCTCCACCGGCTCGTCGGTCATCTGCGGTGCGCGGCGGCGCAGCACGGCCTTGATACGCGACACCAGTTCGCGCGGCGAAAACGGCTTGGTGATGTAGTCATCCGCCCCGGTGTCCAGACCCAGCACCTTGTCGCGCTCCTCGCCGCGTGCGGTGAGCATGATGATGGGTATCGGCTGGTAGCGCTCGTCGGCGCGCAGGCGCTTGCACAGGTCGATACCGGACATGCCGGGCAGCATCCAGTCGAGCAGGATCACGTCGGGCAGGGTGTTCTTGAGGAATTTCAGCGCATGTTCGGCATCACCGGCAGCCGTGACGGAATGACCGGCCTGCGCCAGATTGAACTTCAGCAGCTCCTGAATTCCGGGTTCGTCTTCGACCAGCAAAATGTTGGCAGCCATGGCACTTCCAAGCGAATTTGAGTGGTGGCCATACTATGACAGCAATATGAATGATTTATGACACCCGGCGGCTTCGGTCAAACCCGCGCCAGTCGGGGCGCTGGTAGAATCCAGCCAGATCAATCCGCCCCCACCGTCATGGATAAAACCACGCATTTCGGCTATCAGCAGGTGGCCGAATCAGAAAAGGCCGCCAAGGTGGCCGAAGTCTTCCATTCGGTCGCCGCCAAATACGACGTGATGAACGACCTCATGTCGGCCGGCCTGCACCGCCTGTGGAAGCGCTTTACCGTGGCCCAGGCCGGCTTGCGCCCCGGCATGAAAGTGCTCGACGTGGCCGGCGGCACCGCCGACCTGACCCGGCTGTTCCTGAAGGAAGTCGGCGACACCGGCACCGTGGTGCTGACCGACATCAACCATTCCATGCTGTCCGAAGGCCGCGACCGCATGCTGAACGAAGGCAGAACCCCGCCCACCGTGCAGTGCGACGGCGAAAAGCTCCCCGTCCCGAACAATCATTTCGACGCCGTGTGCGTGGCCTTTGGTCTCCGCAACATGACGCACAAGGACCAGGCGCTGGCCGAGATGAACCGCGTACTGAAACCCGGCGGACGGCTGCTGGTGCTGGAATTTTCCAGGGTGTGGAAGCCGCTGGAACCGGCCTACGACCTCTATTCCTTCAAGCTCCTGCCGTTCATGGGCAAGCTCGTCGCCAACGATCCCGGCAGCTATCAGTACCTGGCTGAATCGATCCGCATGCACCCGGGGCAGGAAGAACTCAAGACCATGATGGAAACCGCCGGCTTCGCCAGGGTGAGCTATCACAACCTGACTGCCGGCGTGGTCGCCCTGCACAAGGGTTTCAAGGTTTGATCGCGGAAGGACTCGCCGAGAAGGGCCTCAACCATCTGCTGCGGCAATCGCCCGGCGCGGCCGAGGCCCTGCTGCGCCACAGCGGCATGAGCGTGCGCTTCGATATGGGCCTCACGCAGCTCGATTTCCGCATTGCCGACGACGGCTATTTTTCCGCAGCTGCCCTCGATACCCCCGACGTCCGGATCCGGCCCACCTCCCGGCTGCTGACGCGCCTGCCTTTCTTTGGCCGCGAAGCCCTGCGCGACGCCGAGTATCAGGGTGACCCGGCCCTGCTCGCCACGCTGGACCGGGTATTCAAACACTTGCGATGGGACGTGGAAGCCGACCTGGCCCCCTGGGTGGGTGACATTGCGGCCCACCGCCTGCACGGCCTGGGCCGCGACGCCCTCGGCCAGTTGGGCAGCGTGTTCACCGCGCTCGGCCGCAACGCCAGCGACTACGTGGTGGAAGAAGCGGAAATGATGGCCCGCGCCCTCGACGTGGCGCGCTTCAACGCAGACGTCGATGCACTCGCCGACGCCGTTGCCCGGCTGGAAGCACGCATCAAGCAACGCGAAGCATGAAACTGCTGCGCCTTGCCCGCATCGTCCAGGTGGCCCTGAAATACGGGCTGGAAGAATTCTTCCTTGGCCACCCGCGCCTGCGCCCGCTGCGCTGGATTGCCAGCGTGCTGCTGTTCTGGCGTCCTGTCCGCGAGCCGCGCGCGGTGCGGCTACGGCGCGCACTGGAAGACCTGGGGCCGATTTTCGTCAAGTTCGGCCAGATGCTCTCCACCCGCCGTGACCTGGTGCCGCTCGACCTCGCCGACGAACTGGCGCGGCTGCAGGATCGCGTGCCGCCCTTTGATTCCGCCACGGCGGTTGCCGTGATCGAAGCCGCGCTGGGCAAGCCGCTGGCGATGGCCTATGCCGAATTCGACCGCACGCCGGTGGCGTCGGCCTCGGTGGCGCAGGTTCACTTTGCCCGCCTGCCCGACGGCCGGCCGGTTGCGGTGAAAGTGCTGCGCCCCGGCATCGGCCGCGTCATCGCCCACGACGTGAGCCTGCTGCATGTGCTCGCCCTGCTGGTGGAAAAGGGCCTGGCCGACGGCCCGCGCCTGCGCCCGCGCGAAGTGGTGGCCGAATTCGAGAAACACCTGGAAGACGAACTCGACCTGATGCGCGAAGCCGCCAATTGCTCGCAGCTGCGCCGCAATTTCAGGGATTCGCCCTTGCTCGCCGTGCCCGAGGTGGTGTGGGATTACTGCGCGCGTGACGTGATGACGATGGATCGCATGGAGGGCATTCCGGTCAGCCAGATCGAGCGCCTGCGCGAATCGGGTGTGGATATTCCCAGACTGGCTGCCACCGGCGTGGAAATCTTCTTCACCCAGGTGTTCCGCGACGGGTTCTTCCACGCCGACATGCACCCGGGCAATATCCTCGTGCGGCCAGGGAATCGCCCTCACCCCACCCCTCTCCCAGAGGGAGAGGGCGCAAACGCTGAGCCCAAGCCGATTGACCAATACATCGCGCTCGACTTCGGCATCATGGGCACGCTCACCGAGGTGGACAAGCAGTACCTAGCACGCAACTTCCTCGCCTTTTTCTGCCGCGACTACAAGGGCGTGGCGCAGGCGCACCTGGAATCGGGCTGGGTGCCGGCCGACACCCGCGTCGATGAACTCGAAGCGGCGGTGCGCGCCGTCTGCGAGCCGGTGTTCGACCGGCCGCTGAAGGACATTTCCTTCGGCCGCGTGCTGTTGCAGCTGTTCCAGGCCTCGCGCCGCTTCAACGTGGAAATCCAGCCGCAGCTGGTGTTGCTGCAGAAGACCCTGCTCAACATCGAGGGCCTCGGCCGCCAGCTCGACCCCGAGCTCGACCTGTGGAAAACCGCCAAGCCGTTTCTCGAGCGCTGGATGAACGAGCAGATCGGCTGGCGCGCGCTGGTGCGCAATCTGCGGGACGAAGCCCCCAAGTGGGCGCAGCTGCTGCCGCAACTGCCGCGCCTGGCGCACCACGCGCTCAACGAAAACCGTCTGACCCAGCTTGAGTCCGGCCTCGTGCTGATGCTGCGCCAGCAGCAGGCGCGCAACCGCTGGCTCGCCGCCATCGCCGGCCTGCTGGCGGCACTGGCCCTGCTCACGCTCTACTTCAATTTGCACTAAGGACGCCCGCCATGCTCATCGGCTTCGTCATCCTCTATCTCGTGCTGTCCATCGGTATCGGCCTGTATGCCGCCACCCGCGTCCACAGCGCCGCCGACTACATCACCGCTGGCCGCAGCCTGCCGATGATCGTGGTGGTGGCCATGGTGTTCGCGACCTGGTTCGGCGCCGAAACCGTGCTCGGCATCCCCGCCACCTTCCTCGACGAGAACCTGGGCGGCACCATCTCCGATCCCTTCGGAGCGGCGCTCGCGCTGATCCTGTTCGGCCTGTTTTTCGCCCGGCCGCTGTACCGCATGAAACTGCTCACCCTGGGCGACTTTTTCCGCCAACGCTACAACCGCCCGGTGGAAATCGTCATCTCGGCGGCCATCGCGCTGTCCTATCTGGGCTGGGTATCGGCGCAGGTGGTGGCGCTGGGGCTGGTGTTCAACGTGCTGTCCGACGGCACCATCGCGCAGTCGCAGGGCATCCTCATCGGCGCGGCGGTGGTGCTGCTCTACACCCTCTTCGGCGGCATGTGGTCGGTGGCGCTGACCACGCTGGTGCAGATGACCGTGATCGTCGCCGGGCTGTTGTGGATCAGCTATCTGGTGGGGGCCATGCCCGAAGTCAACGGCGTCGCGCCGGTGATCGAACACGCGGCGGCCGCCGGCAAGTTCGAATTCTGGCCGCCCATGGAATGGGCCGCCATCGTCACCTTCATCGCCGGCCTCCTCACCATGGGCCTGGGCTCGATCCCGCAGCAGGACGTGTTCCAGCGTTCCAACGCCGGCCGGAACGAATCCATCGCCGTGTGGGGCACGGTCATCGGCGGCGTGCTGTATTTCCTGTTCGCCGCCGTCCCCATCTACCTCACGTACTCCGCCACGCTGGTGGACCCGGCGATGACCAGCCAGCTGCTCGCCGAAGACGCCCAGCTCGTGCTGCCCACCTTCGTCAAGACCCACCTGCCGCTGGTTGCGCAGATCATTTTTTACGGCGCGCTGCTGTCGGTGATCATGTCCACCGCCTCCGGCACGCTGCTCGCGCCATCGGTCACCATCTCGGAAAACATCCTCAAGGAATTCATGCCGCATCACCGCATGAGCCAGAAGAAGCTATTGTGGGTGACGCGCAGCGTGGTCGTCGCCTTCACCGTGCTGGTGGTGATCTACTCGCTGTGGTCGCTGCAATCCGAAACCAGCATCCACGAGATGGTCGCCAACGCCTACAAAGTCACGCTCGCCTGCGCCTTCGTGCCGCTGGTCGCCGGGCTCTACTGGAAGCGCGCCAGCAACCTCGGCGCCGGGCTTGCCATCCTGCTCGGGCTAGTCGTGTGGATCGCGATGGAATTCATTGCACCGGAAGCGGCGCTGCCGCCGCAGTTTGCGGGTTTGATTGCGAGTGCGGTGGGGATGGTAGTCGGCAGCGCGCTGTTCACCCGTCGCTAAACCGCGTCGAATTTATTTACACTCCGCTACCTCACCCCGCACACCCTACCGGCAGCACATTGATTCAAAATGGTTTTTTCAGTACCCGCCTTGCTGGCACGCAGTCTGCTTTGTATCCAACAGAGTATCTCACCTCTATTTATCTGGGAGTTCATCATGAAAAAACATGCAATTGCAGCAGCCATCCTGTTCGGCCTGTCGGGTGTCGCACAAGCTGGCGTCGTCACCATCTGGGGTGAAACTCTTTCCGGTAATTTCAGCCAAGCTGAAATGAATACCTTCTACAACAGCCTGCCGGGTCATACGTCTTCGATTGCTGGCGGTACGCTGGATACTGTCAACCTGGCATCGACCAATCTCTTGTGGGCTACCCAGCCTTCAGACGATTACACCGGTGCTGAACTCACCACCATGGCCAACTTCCTGGCTGGGGGCGGTCGCATTGCTTTCCTGGGCGAACATGGCTCGTTCGGCGCGGCACAAAACATCCGGATCAATGCGGCCCTCTCCGCTTTGGGCAGCACAATCACAATCAACAACGTGATTCTGGATTCTGGATTCCGTTCCGCCAGCGTGGGCGACGGCCAGATCCTCAATCATCCGCTGACCACGGGCGTCAACACCTATGAATACGCAGCGTTCGCACCTCTCACTATCAGCGGTACGGCTGAAGCCCTGATGCTGGGTGAGGAAAGCTATCTGGGCAACCCCAGCATCATGATGGCCTACCAGAACATCGGGCCGGGCAGCATCTTCCTCATCACCGACCAGAACGTCTGGGACAACGCGGATACCGGCTGGCCGGGCGGTTTCAACAATGCCCGCATGTTCGAAAACCTGCTGGTAGGTGACACCGTTGCTCCCCCGGTCAACCCCGTTCCGGAACCCGGTGCACTCGCTTTGCTGGGTATCGGTCTGGTGGGTCTGATGGCGGCACGCCGCCGCAAATCGGCCTGATCACCCCGGCATCTCTCTCAAAAACGGCAGCTTAGGCTGCCGTTTTTTGTTTCCAACTCCCCCTGCAAGTACCGACTGAATCTGCCCGGCAAGTCCTGCAAACGGCTTGTCCGGCTCCGGGTAGCACGGGCTGAGCCCTCCGATCATGTCAACCCTGATATGTGCGCCACCCGTGACCAGCAGTGTCGGAATTATTTACATTCAGCAGTCCCCGAACTCACTCCAAGCCCGATGAAATTATGCAAGCAACTGTTTTTATTTGATTTTTTTAATCTGGCACGCTGACTGCTATGTAGATTGCAGCAGCTTCGCATCAATCATTAACCTACCGAATAGGGAGTTGGCATCATGAAAAAATTCTCACCCAGCCTTGCCGTCAAAGGTCTTGCAGTGGCACTGGCCATTGGCTTCGCGCCGGCCGCCCAGTCGGCTATCAAAACCGATATCATTTTTGTGGTCGATGAATCAGGCTCGATGGGTAGTGCACAAACCAACCTTGCGGCCAACATCGGCCTGTTCGCCTCGATTCTGAGCGGCGGCGGCCTGGATGCCCGCTACGGCTTGGTTGGCTATGGCGACTCGGCTGTGATTCCGCGCATGTTGTCGAATCTTACCGACGCGACGAGCTTGGCCACTGCTGCAGCCGGGCTGCGCATCAATGGCGGTACTGAATCTGGCTATGCCGGTACGGCTTTCGCCCTGAATGCAATCGATGGTCAGACCAGCCTGTTCAACTTCCGTAATGATGCTGTGAAAAACATCATTATCTTTACCGACGAAGATAACGATTTCATCAACCAAGTCGGCGGCCAGCTTGGCGGGGATGCAGCACGCTACTCTGAAATTGACACGCTGCTGACGCGCAACAATGCGCTGTTCAATGCAGTCGTTAGCTCGGGCGGCGCTTGCACGGTTTTGAACAACAATGATGCGACGGACGACTGCTATATTCCATTGGCACTTGCCCACGGCGGCCAGGGTTTTGACTTGACCCAGCTCCAGTCCAGCAATCAGCAGAATGTTCAGGCATTCGTTACGGCATTCGCTACAGCCAAACTGCAGGAAACCATCGATTTCTGCACCGCAAACCCGAACGACCCTGCCTGTGTGAACAACCCGATTCCCGAACCCGGTGCACTGGCCCTGCTGGGTATTGGCCTGATGGGACTGGCTGCTGCGCGTCGCCGCAAGACTGTCTGATAGTTGATCCAGCTGCACACGAAAACGGCAGCCTTGGGCTGCCGTTTTTTATTGGGCGATAGCGCCGCTTAACGCAGATACCCTTCGTGTTCCAGCTTCAACAACACGCGCTGTACTGCTTCGTCGATTCCCAGCCCGGTGGTGTCGATTGCCAGTTCGGGGGTTTCGGGGATTTCGTAGGGATCGGATACCCCGGTGAATTCCGGAATCAGCCCCGCCCGGGCCTTGGCATACAGGCCTTTACGATCCCGCGCTTCGCAGGTTTCGATGGGCGTGGCAACGTGGATTTCAATGAAGCCGCCGACGGCTTCGATCATGGCCCGCACATCACGTCGGGTCTGGCGATAAGGCGCAATCGGCGCACAGATGGCAATGCCGCGATTCTTGGTGATTTCGCTGGCGACAAAGCCGATGCGGCGCACGTTGATGTCACGATGGGCCTTGGAGAATCCCAATTCCGATGACAGATGGCGACGCACGATGTCGCCGTCAAGCAGGGTGACGCTGCGGCCGCCCATTTCCATGAGCCGCGCGGCCAATGCACGTGCAAGTGTGGATTTGCCCGCGCCGGACAGTCCAGTGAAAAACACGGTGAAGCCCTGCTTGTCACGCGCAGGATGTTGGCGCTGCATTTCTGTCAGCACTTCGGGGAAGCTGTACCAGTCCGGGATTTTGAGCCCCGCCTGTAAACGGCGGCGGAATTCCTCACCTGTCAGGGTCAGCACGCGCGCGCCGGGCGGCGCTTCGGTTTCCGGCAGATGTTCGGCACGATCCTCGACATAGACCATGCGGGGATAGGCGATGAGGTTGACGCCGATTTTCTCTGCCTGGGTGGCGAGCGGAAGGTGGGCCTGATCCCGGCTGAGGTCTTCACCGCGCCGGCAACTGCCATCGGGCTGATGTTCGCCACCGGCAATCAGCAGGCTGCATCCGTAGTTCCGCGCCACGATGGTGCGCAACAGCAGGCTGGCCGCATGGGCCTCGCCGGGGGGAGCAGGCAGCAGGCTGAGCTGGGTGGTGGCGGCCGGGAACCGGTCCCTCACCGCCAGGAAACTGCGAACCAGACCGAAATAGCCGGGGGCTTCGGTGAGGTCACCCCCGGATTGCGGGTGCAGGAGCAGGTTGGCTTCGTGGGCAACGGCGGTTTTCAGGCAGAACTCGAACTGGGCGCGATGCATGGGCTGGCGCGCTTGCCAGGCCACCACCCGCCGCCAGCCGCGCTTCTGGAACAAGGCTCGCAGCTCGGCGGGGGTATGCCGCAACGCGGAAAAATCTGGATGCGGCGGCAAGGCGGTGCCTTCAATAGCCCCGCCCAGATACCAATGGCCGGCGTCTTCCCAAACATCGGCCAGGGTCATCACGGCCAGCATGAACCCCTCGCCGTCGCGCAGCGCGATGCGTTCGCCGGCCTTGAACGCCGCAGCGTTTTTCGAGCGCGTCTTCAACGGGATGGGTATGGGCCAGAACGTGCCGTCGTCGAGTTGCTGCCCGGCCACCACCCGGTCGCACTGGGCACGCGACATGAAACCGGTGAGCGGCGAGTAGGCACCGCTCATGAGCATTTCAAGTTCGCACTGCTGGCGCCAGTCGAGGTCGAGCGAGGGCAGGCTCAACGCTTCGTGCTTGAGTGTGTCGGCCTTGTCGGGATCGATGAGGTTGACGAGGGTGCCGCCATAGGGGGCGATGAGCGA